>CAYUBU010000109.1:0-11136 GCA_964443105.1 uncultured Nitrospirota bacterium | reverse complement strand
GGGGTCGGCCTTGATCGGTTTCACGTTTTCGCTCAGGTCGAAGGAATATAGAACGTCTTCTCCAAGAAGCCGGGGGACCATCTTCTTTAGATCCTCCAGCAGCCTGTTCAGGTCAAGGGTGACCGGCTCCAGTATCTGACGGCGGCTGAAGGCCAGGAGCTGACGAATCAGTCCGGCGGCACGTTGCGCTGCGTCCTTGATCGTGGCCATATGCTGGTAGCCGGAATCTGCAGGATCGTGGTCGAGCAAGAGCACGTCACTGTGGCCTATGATGGCGGTCAGAATATTGTTGAAATCGTGGGCAATACCGCCTGTTAGTCTGCCGACAGCCTCCATTTTTTGTGACTGAAGGAGTTGGCGTTCCAGGTCTTTCTGGCCGCGGATATCTTCGATGGCCCCCATGGCCCATTCAAATTCGCCCCGTTCATTGCACACACTCGATACAGCCATCCGGCAGCAGATCGCCTCTCCGGTCTTGGAGATGAGGCGCTTCTCACATCGGAACTGGCGTTGACTTCCGTCCAACAGGTGACGAAAGCACACCTCTGATTCGGCACGGTCATCGGGATAGATGATGTCCAGAAGGGTGAGACGCTGGATCTCCTCTTCACTGTAGCCCAGGAGGTTCCGGATGACAGCATTGGTCTGCAGGAGTCTCCCTTCTTTGTCCGTCATAACGTTTCCCACAGGGGAATCATCGAAAAATGTGCGAAACCGCCTTTGCGAGTCTTCCAGTTCTTCAACCCGCCGCTGGATGTTTTCCTGCAAAAGGACATTCATCTCGTTGAGTTCTTCGTTCAGTTTCTGGTTCATCTGAATCAGGCGATAATGGGCTATGGCGTGATCTATAGCCCGGGGCAGCTGGTCCAGGTAGCGCTCGCCCTTTACGATATAGTCGTATGCCCCCATCTTGAGTGCCGCGACCGCCGTTTCTTCATCCCCCTTTCCGGTAATGACGATAAAGGGAATGGCAATGTCGAGGCTTCTGGCCTCCTTTAAGAAAACAAGTCCGCTCATGTCCGGCATGCGCAGGTCCGTCAGGACCAGATCGATATCGACGCCCTGTCTCAGCAGATCGAGTGCCTCACGGCAGGTCCCCACGGTTTGGATGGTCACGCGGGGCGCCCGATCGGCGAAATGCTTCAGGGTCAAGTCGATGTCCATGGCGTGATGTTCGACGTAAAGGACGTAATTCTGAGACAGGCCTGCACGCTGAAGAAAGTCGTTTCTCTCCTGCTCTTCCTCATAGGCCTTCTTGAGAAGTTCCGGGAGGCGCGATATATAATCCCCTTTCTTCGGGATATAGTCGCTGGCACCTAAGCGGAGGCACTGCAGAATCGACTCTTCGTCGCCGTAGGCCGTGATCATGATGGCGGGCGGCCGCTCGCTCTTTTGATTCAGGGCCCGCAGTATGTCGATACCGGTCATGTCGGGAAGACGGTAATCGAGCAGCAGCAGGTCAAAGTCGGTCTCCTCGAGGCGCGCCAGAAAAGTTTCTCCCCGGCCTACCACCTCAAGGTCAAAATTCGGTGCGGTCCTCTTGATGTGTTCGGCAATCAGGTCGGCATCCCGGAAGTCGTCTTCCGCGTACAGGACACGAATCTTCTCTGCCATAAATCTCCTTTCGTTCAAAAAGGTGATTCGTTCACGAGGAGCCAGTAATTTTTGATGGTATTGATCACCTGACCGAATGCATCGAAGTCTGCCGGTTTGACGATATAAGAATTGGCGCCCATCTGGTAGGCGGCGGCAACGTCCCGCTTTTCCCGGGAAGTGGTCAAGACCACAACAGGAATCTGCTGCCAGACAGGGTCTTTGTGAAATTCCCGGAGTACACCGTGACCATTCAATTTCGGAAGGCCGATATCGAGAAGCACGAGAAGAGGGAGGCCCGGGTCGTCGGGAGCGGTATGGCTGGCCATATATTCCAACGCCTCCTCACCGTCCCTGCACACCACCACGGGGTTGGACACATGATGCTGTTGAAAGGCCTGCAAAGCCAGGTCGAGTTCTACAGGGCTGTCTTCCACGAGGAGTATGGGCCGGTCGAAAAAACTCATTTCTCTCCCTTCACTCATTCTGAGTGTCCCCGATCGGCCGGTTTTCAGCGAAGCCGGCCTGCCTCGGGAGTTCCAGATAAAAAGCGGCACCGGCACCGGGTTTCGATTCGGCCCAGATTCGGCCGCGGTGCAGGTCCATGATCTTCTTGGCGATGGCAAGGCCGGCACCGGTGCCCTCAAAGTCTTCCGTCCGGCAAAGGCGCTGGAACAGTTCGAACAACCTGTCCTGGTATTTCATGTCAAACCCCACGCCATTATCGGAGACCGAGATGCGGTAGGCGGCGGCTCTTTCTTCCGCTCGAATGGTAATGACCGGCGGCGCTGCATGGCGGCTGAATTTGATGGCGTTGTCGATGAGATTCCCCAGAACCTGAGCGAGACCCCGGTACCAGCAGGGCAGAGACGGAAGGGAGATGTGCAACTCAATGCGGGCGCCCGAGGCTTCCAGGGCCGGCCGCCGCTCATTGAGGATCTGGTTGATGAGGGGTTCGATTTCAACCTCCGTAATGGCAAGATTGTCGCTGTCTACCCGGGCATATTGGAGCAGATCTTCGATGAGGCGATCCATGTTTCTCGATGCCGCCATGATCTGCTGGAGACAGAACTTTGGTCGGGTCTCGAGGCTCTCCTGATGCTGCTGAGTCAACTCCTGGGCGTATCCCAGGATGCCCCGGAGAGGCGCCTTCAGGTCGTGGGACACCATATAGGTGAAGGCTTCCAGTTCACGGTTCTTGGCCTTGAGCTCCCCCTCGGCCTTCTTGCGCAGACTGATATCCCGGACGATACCGGTGAAGATTCTTCGTGCCCCTAAACGGGTTTCGCTGACCGCTAGATATATGGGGAAGATGGCACCGTTCTTTTTCATAGCCGTCAGTTCCCGGCCCATGCCGATGATCTTCTTCTCGCCGGTTCTGAGGTAATTGGACAGATAGGTCCGGTGCTCGCTCCGGTAGGGTTCGGGCATCAGCATGGTGACGTTCTCGCCGATCAGTTCATCAGGCCCGTATCCGAAAATCTGTTCCACGGCCCTGTTCACCGATTCCATCCGCCCCTCTTCATCGACAGTAATGATCCCATCGACAGCGGTGTCGACAATTGAGCGGATTCTCGATTCACTATGCCGGAGCGCTCTCTCTGTCTCTTTGAGCGGCCCAATATCGACCAGGATGCCCCGCAGGCCGACGATTTTACCGTGCGTCTGCCTAACTGAGGAGTAGGTCATGGCGGGGAAGGTGGACCCGTCTTTTCTCCTGACCACATATTCGTTGCCCATCGTGCCGCCGCCCTGGAAAATGGCGGCGAGATTCTGTTTTGCCCGCTCCCGATCGGCGGGAACGAGCAATTCCATCAAGAGATCGCCTTGACGGAGCTCCTCTTTCGTATATCCGAAGAGATCGAGGCCGTGCCGATTGACGAAAGTTATATTCCCTTTCAGGTCCATTTCGTAATAGGTCAGCGGCAGGAGATCGGCAAACCTGCAGAGATCGGTCTGAAAGGTTTCCGGCGACCCATCGCCGAATGGGCACCGGGGCGCCGATTCGCCCCGGCCGGCAGAGCGCTGGTCTCCATTGTTCTGGTCCACGAGATCCTCGTTGCGGGCAAGATTGTCTTCTTTCATTGCCATCGCCTATTAAAATAAACCCTTCGCACAAAAGAAGTCCTCTACCGATCCATCCTGCCGGCCTTCTGACGCCGCCATCATGGATCGTGATCACATTCCCCTAAAGACTTACGTATCGAAGGAATCGTCATTTGTCAAGAATGGATGCCAATTGCCGTGGTGTCATCGGTCATCCGCATATTCGCAAAGAAGCATGGGTGAACCAGCGAGATAGGCGCAGAAACGGAATAGATCTGTCACGAGATTACAAACGGGTGGTGTTTTTGGACCATTTTGTTTATCATGGGGCGGTGAGAAGGGCTTCAGGGAGGGGTATGGTATTGAAAGAAATAGATCTGTTTATTTTCGACCTGGACGGGACCCTCATCGATTCGACCCAGGATATCGTGAATGCCGTGAATCATACGCTCCATGCCCTCGGTGAGCCGCCGCTCACGGAAGAGATGATCAGCCAGTATGTGGGTGTGGGCGTTTTGAGACTCCTGAGAAGGTGCATTCTCAGGGAACATCTCGATCGGGCCGACGAGGCAGTTTCCATTTTTCGTCGTTATTACAAGGCTCATCTGGTTGACCACACCACCCTCTATCCCGGCATCAGTGAAGTTTTGAACCATTTCTCCGGAAAGAAAAAAGCCGTGCTGACCAATAAGACGGAAATTTTTGTCCGTCCCATTCTCAAGGGATTGGGAATTAAGAAGCAGATCAGCTACGCCATCGGGGCCAACAGGAAGGGCGTTCCCAAACCCTCCGGCGCGCCTGTTGAGAAGCTGCTGAAACGCTTCAGGGCGAGCCCCGAGCGGACGGTGATCATCGGCGACAGCGCCGTAGACGTGGAGACCGGGCGGCTGGGAGGAATCGTCACCTGCGGCGTCACCTGGGGTTTTCATACCCGGGATGAGCTGAAACAGGCAGGACCCGATTATACGATTGACGATCCCCTGGAACTCATGGATCTGTTTCAGTGATGGGGGCCAATGTGGCTGAGCAGGTGGACCCATGAACTATGAAGAACCGGTCTTCAGACCTCCCTCGGAGAGCGGGTCTCTCATCCTGCAGGCGACTATCGGCTGCAGTCACAACCGGTGCACCTTCTGCGGGATGTACAAGGAGAAGCGGTTTCGGGCCCGTGAGGTGTCTGAGCTCCAGGCTGAGCTGGAAGAAGCGGCAAAACGGTGGCCCGATACTCGCCGGATCTTTCTTGCCGATGGCGACGCTTTTGCGCTTTCCACCAAGAAGCTCCAACAACTTCTGGACTTGTGTCACAACGCTTTTCCCGCTCTCTCCCGGGTCGGTGCCTATATGAACGCCTCAAATGTTCTTTCAAAGTCGGACCGCGATTTGCAGGGGCTGGCCGAAAAGAAACTGAGAATCGGCTATCTGGGTCTGGAAAGCGGCAGCGACAAAGTTCTCGCCCAGGTGGGCAAAGGGGCCACCGCCGCGGAAATGGTTGAGGCTGTCAGGCGCTGCCAGGAGAACGGGATCAAGATGTCCGTGATGGTACTTCTCGGTCTGGGAGGGCGGGAACAGAGCGGGGAACATGCCGCGGACTCGGCGATTGCACTCAACCAGATGAACCCCCGTTACCTGAGTCTCCTGGCCCTGATGCCCGTAGAGGGAACTCCCCTTTATCGTCGTATTTGCCGGGGGGAATTCCATGAACTCACACCGAAGGAGAGTTTGGAAGAGATGCGGCGGATCCTTGAGGGACTGGAGTTGAAGGGCACCATTTTTCGAAGCAACCATGCCTCCAATTACCTGGCCCTGGCCGGGCGATTCCCTCAGGACAAGGCACGGCTGATTTCCGAAATAAACGACTGTCTGTCAGGAAATCGTGGGATGCGGGATGAATGGATGCGGGGGCTTTGAACGACCGGGATCACTTCAGGCTTTCATAGATCGCTTCAAAGGCCTTTGCTTCCTTGGTGAACTGTTCGAGGATTGTCGGGTTAAAATGGGTCGGTTTGATCCACCCGTTTGAAAAAAGCATGATCTCAACGGCCTCGTGGTGGGGGAGGGCCTTCTTGTAGGGGCGCGCAGAGCGGAGGGCATCGTAGACGTCGGCAATCTTCACAATGGCCGCTTCCAGGGGGATTTCCTTTCCCTTTAACCCCCGGGGGTAACCGGAGCCGTCAAAGTTTTCATGGTGGGCACAGGCAATATGACGGGCCATGGCCAGCTTGGGGGCATCGCCCAGGATTTTTTCTCCCTGGAGGGTATGTTTTTCCATCTCCCTCCGCTCCTCCGGCGTGAGTGGACCAGGCTTTCTGAGGATCTCTGAGGGGGTGTGAATCTTTCCCACGTCGTGCATCTGGGCGACGAGCCCGATTTCGTTGCAGAAGGCTTCAGAAAGATCCATCGCCATGGCCAGGTGTTTGGCGTAGGTGTTGACTCTCACGATATGGTTGCCCGTATCTTCGTCGTTGACCTCTGCGGCACGGCTCAGCGATTCTATGAGGTAGACAAAACCCTCCTTGATCTTCGTGATATGGTCGGCCAGCGTGGACAGGGCGCTGACAGTCACGGAGAGCGATTTCATGACTTCGCCGTCGTAACGATTGACGTGGACCGGATAGTTAAGACCCAGAATCACGCCGGGCATTTCGCCGTGGATACGATAACCGACGCAATTGAGCACCGGTTCTTTGATCAATTTCCGAACCAGGGGATGGAATTCTTCCTGGAAGCTGTCATTGAGGACCGGGTCATCAGGTGCGTTGATGGCGAAGATGTCCGTTTTAGACAGATCAGCATGGGTGCAGGCCTCCCCATGGAACAAGAGTTCACGGGCCATGGACCGGTATCCCTGGGAGGTGAATTGGTAGATTTCTCCCCCAAGAAGCCCGTTGCTGTTCTGCTCCCGGAATATACAGAGATAGGCCGGCAGGTTGACGCTGCTCACTCCGGCCCGGGTCGTTGGCGAGGAGAGAACCTCATCCAGAATCTGGGTTACCATTCTCTCTCTGCTCGGCAGCTCGCTGCACTTCTCGCACATGTTTTCCATGGTCGAGTCGGCGAGATCGAGAAGATCGAGAATCTGGCGAAAGGACTGGTGGCACTTGTCCTGTTTCCGCTTCTCCAAAATTTTCATGGCTTTACTATACCAGACATGGCGGTTTCCGTCATTTCCGTCGGGCTCTCTGGACCCGACAGCGGTTAGGTACCTGCGCCGGCGGCATAAAAATCACAGAGGTCGCAAAGGGCGCACTTTGCGCAGAGCGGCTTTCTTGCTTTGCACGTGTAGCGCCCATGAAAGATCAGGATGTGACTCAGATGTGTCCATTGCTGACGAGGAAAAAGGGTATTGAGATCCCCCTCGATTTTGTCAGGCTGCTGCTCCAAGGAGAGACCGATCCTCTGGCTGACGCGGCTCACATGGGTATCGACCACGATCCCCGGAGTCTCAAAGGCATTTCCCAGAATCACATTGGCCGTCTTGCGGCCGACGCCGGGAAGAGCCGTTAAGGCGTCCATGTCCGCCGGTACGGTCCCCTTGTGGTTTTCCAGCAAGCCCTCCATGATGCCGCGCAAACTTTTGGCCTTCTGACGGAAGAACCCTGTGGACCGGATATCTTCTTCAAGCTCCGTGGCGGGCACTTTGAGATAATCCCCGGGCGTCCTGTATTTCTTGAAGAGCCGCGACGTGACCTCATTGACCCGGATATCGGTACACTGGGCCGATAGAACAGTCGCCACCAGGAGCTGCAGGGGACTGGCGAATTTCAGTTCGATGCGGGCTTCAGGATAGGCCTTCTTCAGGCGTTTGTAGACCTGGGCGGCCTTTTTCTTGAGATCGCCTTGTTTCATCTTATGGGCTGCTTCTGCACCATGTCGAGCAATTGGTCAGCGTGTCCCTTGACTTTTACCTTGCGCATCTCCTTCACCAGCTTTCCCCCTTCGTCGATGAGAAACGTGGACCGTTCGATCCCCATCACCTTTTTGCCGTACATGTTTTTCTCCTTAAAGACGCCGTATTTCTCGGCGACTTTTTTGTCGGGGTCGGAAAGAAGAATGAAGGGGAGTCCGTGTTTGGTGATAAAACCCTGGTGACTCGTCGTCGTATCGGGACTCACCCCGATGACCAGGGTGTTGGATTTCTCAAAATCTTTGTTCCTGTCCCGAAAATCACAGGCCTCCTGGGTACATCCGGGGGTGTTGTCCCGGGGATAAAAATAAAGAATCACCTTCTTTCCTTTGAAATCAGAGAGTTTCACTTTGCTGCCCTGGGCATCGGACAACGTGAAATCGGGTGCCTTGTTCCCTTCCTTAAGCACGGCCATGACGTGACTCCTTGTGGGAAAAATATATGAAAACAAAAAAACATGAAGTAATTCAACATTCTCAAATTATGTAGCAGAGCTTTCGACGGTTGTCAAACCGAGGCGCCGCAGCGGAAATCGCCCTGGAGTCCCCGTGTCATTTCCGCCCCTTCGTTTGATTTTCCCTTTCTCTCTTGTTCACGGCGAGCCATCCATGTAATATGTTGCCATGGTTCCTGTCTCGATGGATCAACTCTTTCTCGGCCTCTACGGCCTAACCCTTGCCGCCTATGGCGTGGCAAGTCTGACGCCGATCAGGATGAAGCCGTGGCTCCTCTTCGGCGGAATCGGTTGTCATCTGGGCACATTCGTGATCAGGACGCTCGAGGCGGGACGGCTCCCCCTGGTAGGTGTCTTCGACACCCTTTCTTTTTTCGCCCTGTCGGTGGCCTGTTTCGGACTGATCTTTTATTGGAGGTACCGGTCCGTCACCTTTCTGGAGGGGGGGTGCGTCATGGCGGCGGCGATGCTCCTCTTCGACCTTTTCTCGCCCCGGGAGCTGCGCCCTCTGCCGCCGGTTCTCCGGACCTTCTGGTTCGAAATTCACGTGGTCCTCTCTTTTGTTGCGTACGCCCTCTTTGCGATTGCCTTTCTCGGCGGGATCGACTATTTTCTGAGCGGTCGGAGCCGGGAATCGAGTGCCGCCGAGTATAGCGCCGCACTCTGGGGTTATCTTCTCTTCTCCGTGGCCATGATTGCCGGGGGGATTTGGGCCTATTATGCCTGGGGCAGCTACTGGCTCTGGACGCCGAAGGAGCTCTGGACAACCATCGTTTGGTTCTTCTATTCGCTCTACCTTCACGCGAGAATTGTCAGAGGCTGGAAGGGATCGACTCGGGCGGTGCTGGCGATTGTCGGGTTCGTCGTGGTGATGTTCACCTATCTTGGTGTGGGGCTCTTGATGAAATCGTCCCATACGTTCTAACAGGATCCTGGAGACAGCGATGCATTGGCTCATGCGGTGGTTTTCATCTCTGCGATTGACGGTCTGGATCCTCACGATTCTGATCGCCGTTTTTTTCCTCGGGTCTTATGTGATGCCTCTCTATCCCGATGCCCACGCCGGGATCAACAGCATGCCTCTCTTTGACTGGTGGCAGCACTCGGGCAGGGGGCACATGGTGATCAACGGATGGCTGCCCCTGTCGATGATTCTGCTGGCCGTCTTAACCGTCAACACCCTGGTCTGTACCGTGCGCTCGATCCGGCCGGGCCCGTCTATCTGGGCCCACGTGGTGCATCTCGGTTTTCTCTTCATCCTCCTGGCCCATCTGGTGACTGCGTCCACGGGGTTTCGGGAGGATGGGATCGTGCTGGTACAGGGGCGGAGTGTGGCGATTTCCAAACTGGATGTTCAGGTGCAGCTCCAACGAATCAACTATACCCCCTATCCCGGCGGCATGCCGAAGGATTACAGCGCCGAGGTTCTTCTGGTGTCGGACCAGGGGACCAGCACCGGCAGTCTCGGACCGAATCGGCCGCTCTTCCATAACGGTGTCCCCATTTACCTGAAGAACTTCGGCTTTCGGCCGGTACCCCATGCCGTCTGTGAGGTGGCCCACGATCCGGGAGCCCTGGTTGCATTGGCGGGCTCGGTGCTGTTCCTCATCGGTTCGGCTCCGCTCCCCTTTCTTCGCAAGACGAGCGAAGGGGGGAGCAAAACGGTTGCGGAAGAGCCCTGATAAACGGGTGCGACGGGATGCCAGGCAGGCCTGCCTGGCGCCCTGACCCTAGCAAAAAGTGAGAAAACCTGATGGATAGCCTCATCCTTATATTCTTCACCTCTTTCATGATTGCCCTGTCGGGGGCCCTTATGCCCGGTCCCATGCTGACGGTGACCATTGTTGATTCCTCCAAGAGGGGTTTCTGGGTCGGTCCGCTGATCGTGCTGGGGCACGGGATTCTGGAGCTGGGGCTGGTTTTTCTGATACTTGCGGGCCTGGGGCCCTTCCTGACCCGTCCCGATGTGATCGGCGTGGTTGGGATAGCGGGCGGTTTGGTGCTCTGGTGGCTGGGGGTGAGCATGATACGAAACGCCGGAAAGATGAATCTCGATTTCAACCAGGAGAGGGTGAACTCCCCCCGCAGTTCCGTGCTCTACGGTATTCTGTCCAGCCTCTCCAATCCCTACTGGAGCATTTGGTGGGCGACCATCGGCATGGGGTATCTTGCGGCGGCGCTCAAATTCGGGACCCTGGGCATTCTCTTCTTTTTTGTGGGCCACATTCTGGCCGACCTGGTTTGGTACAGCCTGATTGCCTATGCCGTCAGCCGGGGCCGCCGTTTTATCAGAACCACGATCTACCAGCGGATCATTCTGTTCTGCGGCGCCTTCCTGGTGCTGTTCGGGGGCTGGTTTTTCTATTTTGGATGGAAATCTTTTTAGTCTCTTCCTGCTCTGACCCCATTGTCATACCTCTTCTTCAGAGGGAGTGCATGGCCTGTTCCGGTGTGGGTATTTCCCTCGCTCCATGGCCCTGCGGTTAATGTCCGCTCGTGGAAACACCCACACCGGAACATTGCGTTGTTTGCCACCTCTCCACTTTTGGGAACTCTTGCACCGGGGGCACTGTGAGGTCTATTCTTTGCCGGGAAGAGCCAGTGGGATGGTCTCCAGGAGTTCGTAATCCTTTTCCTGAATCATGCTTTCCAGTGATAGCACCCGTTTCTTGGGGTAGGGGTGGGTGGCGAAGAAATAGGCGACGGGGCCGTGCTTGTCTTCCTGGCTCATTCGCTTGAAGAAATCGGTGGCCCCGCCGGCATGGCCGTAGACGCCGGTCAGCAGTTCCAGTCCCCAGACGTCGGACAGGAGTTCCTGTTTCTGAGAGAACTTCATTTCCGTGTTAACGAGAAGGGTCTGCAGAATCTTTGACACCTGGCTGTCGATCCCCAGGGTTGCCGTAGAAAGGGCCATGAGGACCAGTGCCCGGCCCAGGCCCCTCAAATGGTCCCGATTCTTGAAATGGCCCAGTTCGTGGCCCAGTACCATGGCCACCTCGTTTTCCGATTCCACCTTGTCGAGAAGGCCGGTGTAAACCACAATGTGCCCTCCCGGCAAGGCCATGGCATTCACCAGGGGATTGGGAACGACATGGACCCGGTAGGCTCTTTCACTGTGGGCGCCTTGAGATACCAGCCG
>CAYUBU010000108.1:0-4437 GCA_964443105.1 uncultured Nitrospirota bacterium | reverse complement strand
TGGCCAGGGCCACGCGGGCCGGTTCACGGACCGCCCGCTCGCCGCCGATGAGCTTCAGCGGCCGGAAATGGGCGACCCGCTCATATCCGCTCACATCGCAGCGGAGAAACTCGCCCCCCCAGAGGGTGCCGTCGCCGCCGTAACCGGTGCCGTCCCAGGCGATTCCGAGAACCTGGCCATTCAGCCCGTGTTCCGCCATGCAAGAGAGAATATGGGCATGGTGATGCTGCACCCCCACCGACGGGAAAGAGGAGGCTCGCGCCCAACGGGTCGTTTCATAGCGTGGATGGAGATCGTGAACCACAACCTCCGGCGTGAACCGGTAGATCCCGCAGAGATCGTCGATGACCTCTTCGAAGAAGGCGAGGCTTTCAGGGCTGTCCATGTCGCCGACATGCTGGCTCAGAATAATCTTGTCATCAAAACCGATGGCCACGGTATTCTTCTGGTGGCCGCCGACGGCCAGCACCGGCCTTGTAAGCTTGAAGGGGAGGACCACGGGTACCGGCACGTAACCCCGGGAGCGGCGGATCAATTCCATCTTTCCGCTGATGATCTTGACCACTGAATCGTCGCAGCGGCGATGGATTGGCCTGTCGTGAAGGAGCAGACGATCCGCGAGGGGTGCCAAACGGGCCAGGGCTTCGTCGTTGCCGATGACGATCGGCTCCTCCGACAGGTTGGCCGACGTGGCGACCAGCGGACAGGAAAGCCGCTCCAGAAGAAGGTGATGAAGCGGTGCATAGGGGAGGAAGGCGCCCACCCGGCTCAACCCCCGGGACACCCCCTCCAGGACACCCGGTCGTCTTCGCACCAGGACCACCGGCCGGGCCGCAAGGCTGAGCGCGTTCATTTCTTCCGCGCTTGGTTCGGCATAAGCCTGCAATTGAGCCTCGTCTTTGAACATGACGGCAAAGGGCTTGTCCCAACGACCCTTTCGCCGCCGCAGCCGGGCCACTGCTGCTTCGTTGGCGGCATCACAGACGAGATGAAAACCGCCGATCCCCTTGACGGCGGCAATCTTACCTTCATTGATCAACGCCGCGAGATCGGTCAGGGCCTCCATCCCTTCGGCGAGCCGGTGCCCGTCCCGGTCCGCGAGCCAGATCCCGGGCCCACACCGGGGACAGGCATTGGGCTGGGCATGGAATCGTCTGTCGCCGGGATCTTCATATTCCGCGGCACAGTCGGCACACATGTCAAAGCCCTTCATGGTGGTGTTGGGCCTGTCGTACGGAAGGCTCTCGATGATGGTAAAACGGGGTCCGCAGTCGGTGCAGTTGATGAAGGGATAACCGTAGCGCCGGTCCGACGGGGATGCCGCTTCCCGCCGGCAGGCCTGGCAGGTGGCCAGGTCGGGCAGGATGGCCGCTTCATTCCGGCCGGTCACGCGGCTGGCCCGAATCTCAAAGGCGCCAAACCCCGCGGGAGCGGCGTAGGCGATCTTTTCCGAGAAGAAGGCGGCCATGGGGGGCTTCTCCGCCCGGAGGCGGACCAGAAAACGTTCCACCGGACCTTCCTCCCCTTCCACCTCGATGACCACACCGGAGGTATCGTTGATCACATAGCCGGTGAGCCCCATCTCCCGGGCGACGCGATAAACGAAGGGCCTGAAACCGACGCCCTGGACCAGTCCGTCCAAATCTATCCGGGCTCTCACCATCAGGGACATTCCAGCTCCACCTGTTCCAGGATCAGGGCATCCCCGTTCTCCGACCGCACGTTGTTCGAACCGCGGTGTCGGCACTTGAAGCGGGGCGTGTCGACGTCGGAATTTTCACCGCAGGAAAGACAATGAAGCCGTAACGCCTCGGGCTCCAGATCGAGCCTGGCGCCGGACGCAATAGTCCCTTCCTTAAAGGTGTCAAACGCGGTGATCAGAAGGTGGGGAACAACCCCCGAAAGAGGACCGTATCTCACGAGAATCCGGGTGACGCCGTCGGCGCCGTGTTCCGCCGCTGTCCGTTCAACGGACGCGAGAAGACTCTGTACGAGAGAAAATTCGTGCATCCTAACAGATCCTGGGAAGGAGTTCCCCGGAGGGGGGCTCCATAATCCGTCGTGTTTGATAGCTGCTTCGCAGGATCACGCGCCCCCCCTTCCCGCCGGAGTTGACGGTCCCGATGATCCGGGCGCCCTCCCCCAGGGGATGGGCGGTGACGGTGTCAAGCACCCGGGCGGAATCGGCTTGGGGAACGGCGATCACCACCCGGCCTTCGGAGGCCAGATGGGTCGGTTCCATCCCGAAGAGTTCGCAAATTCCTCTCACAGCGTCCTTCACGGGGACCGCGTCCTCCAGGACTTCAATCTCAACATTGGATTGCTCAGCCCACTCGGTCAACACACCGGCCAGTCCGCCCCGGGTGGGGTCCCGCATGGCATGGATGTGGGCTCCTGTCTTCAGGACCGCCTCGATCAAGCCCCAGAGGGAGGCGCAATCGCTCTCGATCCCAAGATCCACGTTCATCTCCTCCCGGGATGCCAGAATGCAGCCGCCGTGATCACCGACGGAGCCGGAAACGATGATGGCGTCTTCCGCGCTAACCGACGACGCCGAGAGTCCCGGGAAAACAACCTCTCCAATCCCCGAGGTATTGATGAGCAGCCCCTTGAGATGGCCCCGGGGGAGCACCTTGGTATCTCCGGTGACGACGGAGACTCCGGCCGCCTTCGCCTCCTTCTCCAGGCTCACCACGACCCGCTCCAGGTCATCCAGGGCAAACCCCTCCTCTATCATGAAACCTGTGGAGAGGAAACGGGGGCGCGCCCCCATGACAGCCAGGTCGTTGACCGTTCCGGCGACGGCCAGTTTGCCGATGTCCCCTCCTTTGAAGAAAGGGGGGAAGACGGTGAAGGAATCGGTGGAAAAAGCGATGGGGCCTGGCGCCAGATTAACCACGGCCGCATCTTCCAGGGCGTCGAGTATGGGATTGGACAGGTGGCGCCGGAAGAGGCTTTCGATGAGGCTCCGGGTCTCCTCCCCGCCGCCGCCGTGGGACAACTGAATGTTTCTCATCTGAAGATGCCGATTCGCGGATTGACAAATAAGTTGCGCAAAACTAAACTGTGGGGCAGCTTTGAGAACTTTCGGGGTGAGTATAGCCCAAGTGGCCTGAAAAAACAACGGACCGAAACACGGCCCCGGGCCGTGACGAATCTTCAGGGGCCCGGGGATCAGGGGACCCTACCATAAAAGAGTTATGACATTCCCTAACGCGCTGAGAGGCGCCACAGAGATCAAGAGCCTGGCCGCCGAAATCGAGGGGTGCATCACCGGTCCCCTCAACATCATGGAAGTCTGCGGCGGCCATACCCATGGGATCAGACGGTTCGGTCTCAACCAGCTGATGCCCCGGGGGGTTCGCTTTTCCCATGGACCGGGCTGCCCGGTCTGCGTCATGCCCAAGGAGCGTATTGACCAGGCCATCGCGCTGGCGCGGCAGGACGATGTGATTCTGGTGACTTTCGGCGATATGATGGGGGTCCCGGGGTCCGCCGGTTCGCTGACCCGGGCGCGGGCCGACGGCTGTGACGTGAGAATGGTCTATTCACCCATGGACTCTGTCAAGATCGCCGGGGAAAATCCCGAAAAAAAAGTCGTCTACTTTGCCATCGGGTTTGAAACGACTGCCCCCCTGACGGCCGCCGTCGTTGAAAGGGTAAAAGGGGAGGGACTGGACAACGTTTTTTTTCACATCAACCACGTCCTCGTAGCCCCGGCCATGGACGCCATCATGGATGCCCGGGATGTTCGTGTGGACGCCTTCATCGCGCCGGGCCACGTGAGCACCATCACCGGATGGGCCATCTACAGGGAGATGGCCGAACGCTATGGTACCCCCATCGTCGTCTCAGGCTTCGAGCCGGTGGACATACTCCAGAGCGTTCTTATGATCGCAAGGCAGATTGCCGAAGGGCGGAGCGAGGCGGAGAACCAGTACGTCCGGGCGGTCACCGAGTCGGGGAATCGGAAGGCCCGGGCACTGATGGACAGATACTTCGAGGTGCGTCCGGTCTTCCGGTGGCGCGGCCTGGGGGATATTCCCGAAAGCGGACTGCGGCTGAAGCAGGAATTTGCCGGACTCGACGCCGAATCGGTCTTTCACGATCTGCTCCCCTGGGAGCCCGTCGACGACCACAAACTCTGCATCTGCGGCGAGGTCCTGCGGGGGAAGGCCAGACCGACCGATTGCCAGGGCTTTGGGAAGGCCTGCACCCCCAAGAGTCCCGTGGGTGCCTGCATGGTCTCATCGGAAGGTGCCTGTCACGCCTACTTCTCCTATCAGGAGATATGAGGGTTTTCAGGCTTGTGCACCCCCGGGCCCGACGCATCCCGGGTCCGGGAGGCGCGCATGAGACCTCTTCACCCTTAATGAGTGTCCATCCGGAAACGCTTCACCTCTGGATGTTTACAATAAATTGTTTCCAATTCGGAAA
>CAYUBU010000107.1:0-4264 GCA_964443105.1 uncultured Nitrospirota bacterium | reverse complement strand
GCTGCGGCCTACACCGCCGTCGACAAGGCAGAAGAGGAAGAAAGCCTGGCCTACCGTATTAATGCCGAAGGGGCAGCCCATCTTGCCCGGGTCAGTGCCGATAGAAGCGTCAGACTCATACACGTCTCCACCGATTTTATTTTCGACGGCAAGCAGTCGACACCCTATCTCCCAACGGATACACCATCGCCTCTCAATGTCTACGGAGCGAGCAAATTAAAGGGAGAAGAAGAAGTGGCCGCCGCAACCGAGGGGCAGGCCCTGATTCTTAGAACCGCCTGGGTCTACTCTGCCCGGGGTAACAATTTTGTTAAAACCATGCTCCGGCTCATGAAGGAACGCGAAAGAGTCAGTGTCGTTACGGACCAGCTGGGTACGCCGACCTGGGCCAATGAACTGGCCAAGGTGATCTGGCAGATGACCGATCGTACAGACCTTTGCGGGATCTATCACTGGACCGATGCCGGTGTGGCCAGCTGGTACGACTTTGCCGTGGCCATACAGGAAGAGGCCTTGGCCTGCGGATTACTGGAGCGGTCCATTCCGGTGCAGCCGATTGGCACCAAAGATTATCCAACCCCCGCAAGGCGCCCGGCCTTTAGCGTCCTCGATAAGAGTGCCGCATGGGCGGTACTCGGCTACACCGGGCTCCACTGGCGCGCCGCACTGAAGCAGATGCTCAAAGATATCAAGGTGGAAGACCATGCTTAAGCTCCTCATTACAGGAGGCGCCGGTTTTATCGGCGCCAACTTTGTCCGGACCGTCCTCAAAACGAAGGCGGACTGGCACATCACCAACCTCGACGCACTGACCTACGCGGGCAACCTGGCCAATCTCAAAGGGCTGGCCGCAGAGCACGGTGATCGCTACACCTTTGTCCAGGGCGACGTGCTGGACAGCCAGCTGCTGTCGAAGCTCTTTGAAAAAAATAAATATGACGGCGTTGTCCATTTCGCGGCGGAATCCCATGTGGATCGATCCATCCTGGGTCCTGAAGCGTTCGTGGAGACCAATGTCACGGGAACATTCCGCTTGCTGGACGCAAGTCTTAAAGCCTGGGAAGCCCGGGGCCGTCCCGCGGACTTCCGGTTCCTCCACGTCTCCACCGACGAAGTCTACGGAAGCCTCGGCCCGGAGGGCTATTTCACGGAAAATACACCCTACGATCCATCCAGCCCCTACTCGGCTTCCAAAGCGGCGTCTGACCATTTCGTGAAAGCTTATCACCGCACCTACGGCCTGCCCACTCTCGTGAGCAACTGTTCCAACAACTTCGGGCCCTACCAGTTCCCGGAAAAACTGATTCCCCTCATCATACTCAACATTCAGGAAAAAAAGCCGCTGCCCGTCTATGGTGACGGCAAACAGGTGCGTGACTGGCTCTACGTCATCGATCACTGTCAGGCACTGCTGAAAGTGCTGGACGAGGGCCGTCCGGGAGAAACCTACAACATCGGCGGCCGCGCCGAGCGGGAGAACATACAAATCGTCAATCTGGTCTGCGACCTCATCGACAAGCGTCTTGGCAGATCAGCAGCCGAGTCAAGCCGCAGCCTCATCCAGTTTGTCCAAGACAGACCAGGGCACGACCGCCGCTACGCCATCGACACCACCAAAATAGAAAACGAACTGGGATGGAAACCAGCCCACGCCTTCGAAGAAGCCCTTGAGTCCACCGTCGACTGGTACATGAACAACATGGACTGGGTCAATTCCGTAAGATCCGGAGAATACCGAAAGTGGATAGAAACCAATTACACAGGCAGGGAATGAAAACTGATCCCGACATCCTCAGCAGTGAAATGGTTTTCGCCTTCAACTGCGAGCAAGAGGGACAGGCACCTGCGGAGCCAGTCCCCGTTTTCCCATGCTTTTTGCAGGAAGTGGGTTTTCTCTGCGTCCTCTGCGCTCTCTGCGGTGAAACAGTTTTTCTTTTGAGGTAGATTCTCATGAAAGGTATCATCCTCGCCGGCGGCTCCGGCACACGCCTCTACCCGATCACCCAGGTCGTCAGCAAACAGCTCCTGCCGATCTACGACAAACCGATGATCTACTATCCCCTGTCGGTGCTCATGCTCGCAGGCATTCGGGATATCCTGATCATCTCCACGCCCCACGACCTGCCCCGGTTCCGGGAACTGCTGGGGGACGGGTCCCAGTGGGGACTCTCCTTCAGTTATGCCGAGCAGCCCCGCCCCGAAGGGCTGGCCCAGGCCTTCATCATTGGCCGGGACTTCGTAGGGAAAGATAATGTCTGCATGATCCTGGGCGACAACCTCTTCTACGGCCATGGACTGACAGAAAAGTTGAACCGAGCCGCTGCCAGACAGCACGGCGCCACCGTCTTCGGCTACTGGGTGAGTGTTCCTGAGCGCTACGGCATCGTGACATTCGATGAGGCGGGAAAAGTGATCGATATAGAAGAAAAGCCGTCAGATCCCAAGTCGAATTACGCGGTGACCGGCCTCTACTTCTACGACAACCGGGTACTGGATATTGCCGCGGGTATCAAACCGTCGGCAAGAGGGGAGCTGGAGATCACCGACGTGAACCGGGCCTATCTGGAGCTGAACGGCCTCCATGTGGAGAAGATGGGCCGAGGCATCGCGTGGCTCGACACGGGGACCCACGACAGTTTGATGGAATCTTCCAACTTCATCGAAGTCATCGAGAAAAGGCAGGGGCTGAAAGTCGCCTGCGTCGAGGAAATCGCCTATCATATGGGCTACATCGACGGAGTCCAGTTGGAAAAGCTGGCGGAACCCCTGGTGAAAAACGGCTACGGCCAATATCTTCTGCGGATTCTCAAGAAGGGGAGCCCAAAATGAACATTCACCCCACGCCCCTTGACGGGGTCTTTGTCATTGAACCCCGGGTCTTTGCCGATAGTCGGGGGTTCTTTACGGAAACCTTTCATCAAGAGAAGTACAGGAAGATCGGCATCCATAAGCAATTCGTGCAGGACAACCTCTCCCACTCCGTACAGCACACCCTGCGGGGGCTCCACTACCAGCTGAAACATCCCCAGGCCAAGCTGGTGCAAGTCATTCAGGGCGCCATCTTCGACGTGGCCGTGGACATTCGGCGGGGCTCCCCCACCTTCGGCAAATGGACCGGCGTGGAACTCACAGACGAAAACAAACACCAGATGTACGTTCCCGAAGGATTTGCCCACGGCTTTTGCGTGCTCAGTGAAACCGCCTACGTCACCTACAAATGTTCAGATCTTTACGCTCCCGACGACGAAGCCGGCATACTCTATTCCGACCCGGACATCGGTATCCAGTGGCCCACAGCAGACCCGCTGCTCTCCGAGAAGGATGGACAGTACCCCAGACTCAATGCCGTACCGGAGGAGAGACTGCCGGTCTACACACCCGCCGGGACCAGAGACGATTAAAATTGGGAGCGGACCGCTACGCCCGACGGACGAAAGACGAAAAGCTATTTTACCGCAGAGGGCGCAGAGGACGCAGAGAAAGGCAACTCCTTTGTGAAAAGCAAAAACCGTTTCACCGCTGAGGCGCAGAGGACGCTGAGAAAGGCAAATCTTGTTCACTACAAAGGCTCTTTGGTTTTTAAGAAAGTTAAGGTTTTCTCTATGCCCTCCGTGCCTCTGTGGTGAGTCAGCCCTTGATTTTGACTTTCGCAAAGATTTGCTTTCCTCTGCGCCCTCTGCGTTCTCTGCGGTGAGACAGCCTTGGATCTTGACTTTCGCAAAGACTTGCTTTTCTCTGCGCCCTCTGAGATCTCTGCGGTATCATGCTTTTCGGTTTTGCAAAGGAGTTGCCTTTCTCAGCGTCCTCTGCGCCCTCTGCGGTAAAATAGCTTTACGTTTTTATAGAATCGAGGTACCCCATGAAATTCCCTAGAATCTCCCTCCTCAGCGCCGCCATCACCATCGTCATCCTGGTCGGCCTTGGCATCTTCTCCAAGACCTTCTCCATCCAGAAGGTCGACCTGGTGCGCGAGTCTCTCAACGACTTTCCAAAACAACTGGGAGACTACAAGAGCCGGGATATCGACATCGGTGAAGTGGCCCTGGGTGTGCTGGCGCCCACGGAAGTTCTCATGCGGGCCTACACCAATCCCGCCGGGGAGATGATCAGCCTCTACATCCCTTTCTTCGGCATCCAGAACGACCGGAGCCGTATCCACTCTCCCAAGTCGTGCATGGTTGGCGGCGGCTACCGGTTTGTGAGCCAGGAACCCTTCACGCTGAAATATAGCGGCAAGGATGTGACGGTGAACCGGGTGATCACC
>CAYUBU010000106.1:0-2931 GCA_964443105.1 uncultured Nitrospirota bacterium | reverse complement strand
CCTTGGCACAAAGAAATATACTTTTTTCGAGGCAATTCTCGTCGGCCAGGCCTGCGGTGTGTGCATGCCATTGCGTGCTTCAACCCCCCTTCCTCCCAATTTCGGCAAAGGATGAGCCAAACTCTACCGGACCTACCCCCGTTTGTAGTACCACTCTGAATTAGAGTTTTCAATAACGAACTTTTCCATTTCCTGCAGTTTGAACTCTTCAGGCGTCATGTCGTCTAAAGAGCTGTGAGGGCGCGCTTGATTGTAATCGACACGCCACTCCTCGATAATCGTTCTGGCCTGTGCATGGCTCATAAACCAGTTCTGATTCAAACATTCATCACGAACCCGGCCGTTGAAACTCTCCATATAGGCGTTGTCAACAGGCTTCCCTGGACGGATAAACTGCAGCGTAATCCCTCTTTCATAGGCCCACGCATCCAGCGCGTTGCTTACAAACTCAGGGCCGTTGTCTACAACGATCTGTTCCGGGAGTCCATGAATGCTTGATATCCGGCTCAGTACGGATGCCACCCGTTTTCCTCCGATGGACGTGTCCACTTCAATACAGAAACACTCTCTCGTAAACGTGTCGATCACCGTCAAAAGCCTGAAGCGTCTGCCGTCATACAAGGCATCCTGCATGAAATCCATGGCCCAGAGCTGATTCGGACGCTCCGCCTTGGGAAGCTCCAGGCGGCTCTGTGAAGCCCCCTTCTTCCTTCTCCGGACCCGCAGGGCAAGCTTTTCTTCTCGATAGATCCGCTCCGTGCGCTTGTGATTGACAACCAGCCCTTCCCGTTTGAGAAGCACATGTAAACGGCGGCAACCGAATCTTTTGCGCTGGTCTGCAAGCTCTTTCATTCGGCTCCGCAGCGGTTCATCGCGATTCGCCTGCCGATCATACCGCAACGTGTTCCGGCTCAGGCCAACGATACGGCTGGCCCGCCGCTGGCTCAGCCCAAAGCAGCCCATGATATGTACTGCCGCCTTTCTTCGTGCCTCGGGCTTTAGAAGTTTTTTGCCGCAATCTCCTTCAACGCCTGATTATCCAGGGTCAGATCCGCCACGATCTGTTTGAGACGGCGATTCTCAGCCTCCAGATGCTTCAGGCGCTTCACGTCGCTGATACCCATGCCGCCGTATTTGGCCTTCCAGTTGTAATAGGTGGCATCGCTCATACCGTACTTCCGGCAAAGATCCGAAACCTTGATCCCCGATCCCCCCTCGTTGAGTATCCGGACGATCTGCTCCTCGCTGTACCTGCCTGGCTTCATAAAAGGCCTCCTTTCGAGTGATCTATTACATTACACTCTAATCAGAAATGGCACAATTTTCGGGGGGCAGGTCCGCCTTAGAACGCCCATTTTGCCTATGAAATTGAAAACCATAATAGAGACTCTTTTTGGAAAACATTAATCATATACTAGTCACTGCAGCCATCATCGAGAAAGACGGGAAGATCCTCATCGCCAAGCGGGACAAGGATGATCCGTTGAAGGACAAGTGGAGAACCCAAAAGGAACAGACAAATAGTGCATTTCCCCATCTGGAAACTATTAAAAGTCATGCCTAGTCGCTGGTTCGAGTCCAGCCACCTTTTAAGAGGACCTGACGATCCCCCCGCTGTTATCACCGGTGTATCACCCCCCTCGCAAACCCGCATGAACAGATAATGGTATCGGGTTCAGTAGACTCTCCCCTATGCATTGACGTCTATATCTGCCACGCGACTTCCAGGTTTACATATTGGAAAGTTATCGGACGTGGGCCACGCGGCGAAGGTCCCAGCACATACCCGCTTTGACTATAATTGTAATTTTTTCCATTTCATCAGTAATCTCGGATATTCTAAATATTCCCTCCATAAAATCCCCGAGCCATTATAAGTCATTGATATTGTGAGGTGATGGTATTTTGGCAAACCACAGTTCCGGGAACTGTCTCGTGTCTCAGTTTTGGGCCTCTTTCGGATTTCGAGACGGTGCGATATTATAAATCCATAATGGATAAATTCTGTGTCCTTATGGAATCCAGGAAATGGATGAAATGGTGGGTCTGGTCTATCGGTGAATCATGAATACGACAGTAGGTCTATTTAGCCGGACGACACATTCCTTGACCGGGAAATTGGCTGCGATTCTGGGGCTTCTTATCCTTATGGGAAGTGGTATCTTTTGGTACATTTCCGACAGGATGGACAGAAAGAACCTCATGGACAATACCGTCGCCTTTATGGTCTCTCTGTCGGAGACGGTGAAAAGGAGCATTCACCACGACATGCTCTTTTTCCTTCGCGAGGATATCCAAAGGACCGTAGAATCTATCGGCGCTTCCGATTCGTTGAAAGGCGTCAGGATCTTCGACGGCAAGGGCAGGGTCTCATACTCAGCCGACAGGACGGAGATAGGACATACAGTGGCCCGAAATTCCCCGGCCTGTGCGGGTTGCCACGAGGGTGATGCCAAACCTCGGGAGATCCTAACGGGCGGTGCGCAATGGACCATATATGAGGAACCTGAAGGTCATAGGGTCTTGAGCTTTGTCGAGCCAATCTACAATGAGCCTGACTGCTATACGGCGGAATGCCACATCCATAGTGAAACACAGAAAGTCTTAGGCATCTTGGCGACCGATTTTTCTCTCTATCCCAGCGACGTGAGGATCAGGAAGCAGCGAATAGAGACTTCGATTTATATGGTCGGTTTTCTTCTCGTAAGTACGAGCCTGCTCTATTTGGTTCTCTGGCAATTTGTCCTGAAGCCCGTCAGCGCCTTGTCCAGGAGCATGAAACAGGTCTCGTCGGGGAATCTATCCCACAAGGTTTCTGCACCGACAGAGGATGAAATTGGCAGGCTTGCTCAGACCTTCAATGTGATGACCGACGAACTTGCCGAGGCCCGCCATAAGATGGCGCGATGGGCCGAGAGTCTCGAGGAAGAG
>CAYUBU010000105.1:0-15949 GCA_964443105.1 uncultured Nitrospirota bacterium | reverse complement strand
CATAATTGGCGACACCGTCTTCGTCGGTGTCCCCGATTCCTTCGTCGTGATCGGATTTCCCGTCATTGTCGGCGTCCTCATCGAGGGCGTCCACCGTACCGTCATCGTCAGTGTCAATCGCCCTTTCCCGCCCGCCGAATTCAGTGAAATCATCAATACCGTCACCGTCGCTGTCTTCCAGGTCAACGGCCGTGCCGGTGGTAAATTCGGTGAGGTTGGAAAGCCCGTCACCGTCGAGGTCGGCGCCGGCATCCCCCTGAAAATTGGGATCCAGCCCGAAGGCCGTTTCAAAACCGTCGTCTAAGCCGTCCCTATCGGTGTCGGAGTCGCCGGGGCTCGTCCCGAGGTGGAATTCTTCCAGATTACTCAGTCCATCGCCATCACCATCCAAGGTAGCGTCGGCGGGGTCGTCGGGATCCAATCCGTAGGCCGTCTCAAAGACGTCGGGCATGCCGTCGTCATCCCGATCACCGGACGCCAGGTCATGGCGCAGATTATTGACATTGAGCCGGCCTCCGCTCAAAGTCTGCTGGGTCAGGCCGGGCAGCCCGTCGGTCGCGTTCAGAATCCTCTCTTTTAAGTCGAGATAGGTCACTGTGGGGTCCCAGGCCAGGGCGAGAGCGGCAGCCCCCGCGACCATGGGTGCCGAGGCGGAGGTCCCGCTGAAGGAAGCATAATCGCCCCCGGGTATGGTGGTGTAAAGAGAATGGCCCGGTGCGGTCAGATCGACGGTGGCCGCGCCGTAATTGGAGAATCCGCAAAGATTATCCTCCCTGTCGGTGGCGCCGACTGAGATGATATTGTCCAGGTCGTAGTTGGAGGGATAATGGGAATGAAGATCGGTGTTCATGCCCTCATTCCCCGCTGACGCGATTACCAGCACGCCGGCATCCCGGGCATTCCTCACCGCGTCTTCAAGGGACGCCGAATAGTAGGTCGATCCCCAACTGCAGTTGATGACGTCGGCACCATTCTGGACGGCATAGTTGAGGGCCAATACGGCATCGGCCACACCGCCGCTGCCGTGGGCAATAAACTTCACCGGCATGAGGCGGACCGTCCAGGAGACGCCGGCAGTCCCGAGCCCGTTGTCTCCCACGGCTCCGATAATACCGGCCACCTGTGTCCCATGACGGTCTTCCCCGGGATCGTCGAACACAGTGTGATCGTGGTGAAAGAAGTCCCAGCCGTGGACATCGTCGATCCATCCGTTGCCGTCATCATCAATACCGTTGCCGTCGATTTCGTCCCCGTTAACCCAGATGTTGGCTGCGAGATCGCCATGGTGGATGTCGATTCCCTCGTCGACCACGGCCACAACCACGGATGCTGAGCCGCTCCCCTGGTCCCAGGCCTCCACAGCGTCAATATCGGCATCCTCCACGCCGTGTTGTCCCCCCACATTGTTCAGGGCCCATTGCATACTGAAGAAAGGATCGTCAGGAAATGCCGACGTGTGGACCAGGTAATTCGGTTCGCTGTACTGAACCTCGGGTATCTCTCGAAACATCCTGAGTGCCTCTTCAACGTCCAGAGACGCCGGGAGTTTCAGCTGAACCAGATTGGATTCGCCCAGAAGCTGCTGGATGGCAATCCCGGAACCATTGAGCAGTCCCAAAATCTCATCACGGGTTATCCGGGGCGAAAACTGGACAAGAATCTCATTGGGGACATAGTGAGGGCCGGCCGCAGCCGACTCGCCCTCGCCAGGGACGTTTGCTTCTCCGCGGTCACCCGTAACCGGCTGCGGTCCGGCGGGCTGGCTTTGAGACGGGTTAGAACCGGGCTCCCGGGACAATGAAATGGAGACCCTTTCCTCTTCTATGGCCCCGGCTTCCACAGTGGAACCGGCGACGCCGGACGGTGGGAGAAGGTTCAGGCTTTGAAGATGGGGCAGACAGAACCACAAGAGCCCTATAACGCAGGCGATTGCTCCCCCGATCTTCCTTCCTCTTCCCATACCCATCTTCAACCTCATTTGATGACCCGGTTTCACCGGGAAATGAGGTTCGGCTTCAGACACAAAAAAAAACCGAACCCTGGCCATAAAGAAAGGTTCGGCGCTGTCCACAGCTCTCTGGAAGAGATATGTCAGTACTCACTGCGGCAGCCCCTCGACCTGGTTTCCCAGGCAGGTAGCTTTGCGCCCCACCCTCGCGGATGGTTTGCCTTTCTCTGTAAGTTGCTCGTCTTTTGAGCTGAGTCCTCAAGACTCAGACTATGGTTTCACGACCTCCGATCTGCCGGTTCCCGGCGTCCCTGGGACGGAGCCGATGAAGCCGGGTTCAGCACACATCATATTCATAATTCATTGATTAAGTTCATTATAAGGCCCCAAACATATGGCGTCAACTTAAAAATGCCAATAATTCGACAATAATCATCACCCTTGAACGATTAAAGACACATGTGGCCGCAAGAAGCCTATCCTGGCCTGAAACGGAAGTATTCGATCCCCAAAGAAGATATCAAACCATGATCCTATGGGGCTTTCATGAAAGGGCCCTGAAGGCATCCTCCATACGGTTCAATCCCTGATCAATAATCTCCATGGAGGTGGCATAGGAGAGGCGGATATAGCCGTCAGCGCCGAAGGCGCCACCGGGGACGACAGCAACCCTGGCATCGTTGAGAAGATAATCGGCCATCTCGATCGATGTGTTGATCGCTTTCCCCTTGTATTTTTTTCCATAGAGATCGTCGATGCGGGCAAATACGTAAAAAGCGCCGTCAGGAAGAAGGCACGATACGCCATTCATCCCGTTTAGACGGTCCACCATGGCACGGCGTCTCTTGTCGAATTCTCCGACCATCATGGTCACGGCGTCCTGGGGACCGGTGAGGGCCTCCAGTGCCGCCTTCTGGGCGATGGAGGTGGGGTTGGAGGTGCTTTGACTCTGAATCGTACTCATGGCCTTGATGATATTCACCGGCCCGGCAGCCCAGCCGATACGCCATCCCGTCATGGCGTGGGATTTGGAAACGCCGTTGACGACGAGGGTCCGGGCCTTAATTTCTTCGCCAAGTTCCGCGATGCTGTGAAACTGGAAATTACCGTAGACCAGTTTTTCGTAAATTTCATCGGATATGACAAAGAGTTCGTGCTCCAGAATCACATCCCGGATTTCTTCCAGTTGCGCCTTCGTATAGCCGCACCCCGTCGGATTGGACGGGCTGTTGAGAATCAGCGCCTTGCTTCGGGGGGTCACAGCGGCACGGAGAAGTTCACCGGTCAGCCTGAAGTTGTCTTCTTCCCGGGTTTCAACAATTCGGGGGACCGCATCCTGCAGCAATGCCTGGTCCGGATAGGAGACCCAGTACGGGGCGGGAATAATGATCTCATCGCCGGGATCGAAAAGTGCCTGGGCAATGTTGTACAAGGAATGTTTCGCGCCGCAGGATACGATGACCTGGTCCGGTTTATACGCCAGCTTGTTGTCGGCCTGCATCTTGGCGCAGATGGCCTCTTTGAGTTCCATGGTCCCTGAAGCCGGTGTGTACTTGGTGAACCCCTCTTTGATCGCCCGGCAGGCCGCCTCTTTGATGTTTTCGGGCGTGTCAAAATCCGGTTCTCCCGCCCCGAATCCCACGACATCGACTCCCTGGGCACGCAACTCTTTCGCTTTGGCACTGATGGCGAGCGTCATTGATGGTTTTACGGAACCGACACGTTTGGCTATGGATGTCACTGGGCTACCTCCTTTTCAGGTCGATGTGCAGGCAGAAAACAGGAGAACGGGAGCGGACAACAGCCCCTTTACCGGTCTTGCTGCCCCCGCAGCTTTTCCTGAAGTCTGCGTTCAACACTTCCGGGTACCATATCCCTGAGGGATCGGCCGAACCGGGCCACTTCTTTCACGATGCTGGAACTGAGGAAAGTGTACCGGGCACTGGGCATGAGGAAGATGGCTTCGAAATCGGGATCCATCTTGCGATTCATGAGAGCCAGCTGGAATTCATGCTCGAAGTCGGAAACCGCCCGCATACCCCGGATGACTGCGGCGGCGCCTTTCAATTTCATGTAATCCACCAGGAGCCCCTGGAGGATGTCGGCCTCAACCCTGGGCATCGGCTCCAGCACTTCCTGGATCATGGCCAGCCTCTCCTGCACCGTAAAGAGAGGGGACTTGGTTTCACTGGGGGCCACAGCCACAATGACATGGTCGAATATGCGCAGCCCCCGTTTGATCAGGTCTATATGCCCATTGGTTATCGGATCGAAGGAACCGGGATAGATGGCTGTCTTCTTACTCAAGATGCTCTCCATAAAAAGAAAAGACCGTATCGCCGACCCGCCGACTCCTTAAGAGCACCAAGGCGCCATAACAGGGGGGGAGCGGCAAACGCCGATCGTGCTCCGCAATCACCAGGCCGCCTTTCTTGAGGAGCCCTTTCTCCCAGACGGGCTGAATCAAGAGGTACGCCGATGCATCATCGTAGGGCGGATCAAGAAAAATGAGGTCAAAGGCCTCATGATTTGTTTCAAATCGTGCGAGACAGCTCTGGTAATCATGGCCGCAGACGCGAACCCTTTGGGACAAGCCGCAATGGACAATGTTGGCCTCGATGATCTTGAGGGCTTCAGGATCCGATTCAGCGAGAACCGCTTCAGCCGCCCCGCGGCTTGCTGCCTCCAGCCCGATACTTCCGGTACCCGCGAAGAGGTCCAGAAATCTGGCTCCCTTGATCCGAGTCTGGAGCATGTCAAAGAGGGTCTCCTTGGCGCGGTCCGACGTGGGGCGCAGCTGCCTCCCCTTCAGACTTGCGAGTTTTCGCCCTCTGCATTCTCCTGAGATGATTCTGACCACAACACCTCGGACCGTCCCGGATTCTCAAGAGTCTTCCCGTGGGTCAACATAACGAAAAGGCTCGCAAATATCAATCAAAATGTTGGGAAGAAACCAGCCAAACCCGGGCCGCGGGTACGGGATGGGAGCCCGGTTGTCCCCTTGTGAAGAGGCTCTTCCCTCCACCGACGCTGCCCCCCATGTCCCGGATCCGCACCTCCCAGGGGATCCCGACAGTGCCGGCCCAATCGTGCCGCAAACCACGGTCCCCGCACATGGCCACCGTGAAAGGGGTTGTTTTAGACAGGGAGGACCGGTATAATCTCAGGCCAAGGGGAACGAAACCGCAATGATCTGGGAGGACGGACGGATGACGAGCCCGAACAGAGTCGAGATTCAATGCCCCACATGCGGCGCGCAGATTGTCGTCGACGGAGAAACCGGTGACGTGCTCTACCATGAAGAGGTCAGCGCCGGCAAAGAAGAACTCAAATCAAAGTCCATGCAGGATCTCATGAACGAGATGGAGGCACAGCGGCAAAAGGCGGCGGCCCGCTTTGAAGACGAAAAGAAAGCCCTGCAACACCGCAAGGAATATCTGGAGAAGAAGTTTGAAGAAAGCAAGAAGCGGGTGGACACCTCGGAGGACGCCCCCCCTCCCCATCCCTATGATTACGAATGAGCCCGCGGGAAAATAATTCGTGGAATATGATTGAGGCTTCTCAAAAAGTTAATCTCCTTGGCATGACGCTGGAGCAGCTGACAGCGTTTGTCTCGTCTCTCGGGTTAAAATCATTCCGAGGCGGGCAGATCTTTCAGTGGATGTACAAGCACGGCAAAACATCGTTTCTGGAAATGACCAATATCGCCAGGACCGACCAGGGAATCCTGGATTCATCGGCGGCCATCGGCACTCCGGAGCTGGCGGAGCGTCTCAAGGCCGTAGACGGAACGGAAAAGTATCTCTACAGAATGGGTGATGGACACTGCGTGGAGGGGGTCCTGATTCCCGAGTCCAACCGTGTGACGCTCTGCGTTTCTACCCAGGCAGGATGCGCCCTGGGCTGCCAATTCTGCCTCACCGCCCAGGGGGGACTCCATCGGAATCTGACAACAGGGGAAATCGTGGGGCAGGTTTTTCTGGCCCGCCAGCTTCTCGGCGATAGCCGCACTATAACCCATCTCGTACTTATGGGGATGGGGGAGCCTCTGGCCAATTACGACAGCACCCTCGGGGCCGTAAAGATCCTTCTCGATCCCCGGGGATTCGACTTTTCCAGCCGGAAGATCACCCTCTCCACAGCAGGACTCATTCCCGCCATTCGACGCCTCCTGGCAGAAAACATCGGCATCGGCCTGGCGGTCTCTCTGAATGCCTCCGATTCCAAAACCCGGGACCGGCTCATGCCGATCAACCGCACTTACCCCATGGAGGATCTTTTGGAAACGTTGCGGACCTCGCCTATCCCCAAAAGGCGCAGAATCACCTTCGAATATGTGCTCATCGCCGGCATGAACGATACACTGGAAGATGCGAAGTGCCTGGCCCGAATACTCCGGGGGATTCCCTGCAAGATCAACCTGATTCCCTACAATCCAGTCCCGGGGATCTCTTTCGCGGCGCCGTCGGAAGAACGGGTTGCTCGGTTCCAGCAAACCCTCTTTGACGGAGGGTACACGGTGTTTATCAGATCAAGCCGGGGCAACGAGATCTCAGCAGCCTGCGGACAGCTTCGGGAGCGTTTCGTATCTTGAGGCAAAAAAACCGCCCCCATGGATTGTTTCCATGGGGGCGGTTGACTTCCCTGAGATGCCAGCTGAGGGCATGCTTTATTTCTTCTTTTTCAACTCGGCATCAATCACCGCCTTGAAACCGTCCAGGGAACGGTTATTCAACCTCCGGCCATTGACAAAGATCGTTGGCGTTCCCGTCACACCGGCCGCCGAGCCATCCCGGACATACTTGCCGATAGCCTGGGCATGTTTCGGGTCAGCCAGACTCTTCTTGTAGGTTTCCATATCGAGTCCGATCTCCTGAGCCCATAGGAGAAAATTCTCGCCTGACAATTTACTGTAATTCTCGAAGAGCTTGTCGTTGTATTCCCAGAACTTACCCTGATCGCCGGCAGCAAGTGCGGCGATGGCTGCAGGGCGGGCCATTTTGTGCATCTTCAGAGGAAAGGGCATTTTGACCAATTTCACTTCTTTGGGATACTGCTCCAGCACCTGCTGGAGTAGCGGCTCAAGCCGCGCGCAGTAAGGTCACTGGTAATCGTCAAAAACAGCGACCACCACCGGTGCAGCGGCGGGTCCTTTAAAGGGTGCCCCCGCGACGTCGATCGTCTGGACGAAGGCGACGTTTATCACGGTAAGGGAATTTGTCTTGCCGTTGGTCAGATAGAGTTGATCACCTCGGGGGGAGACGGCGATCTGGTTGGCCCCCGCATCCACCGGCACGCGGCCCGAAAGCGTCGTGCCCGCTTTGGTATAGACCAGGACCTCTCCCTCTGTCAGTACGAACAGCACTTTGCCATCGGCGGACGTCACCACGTCGATAGGCGTCTTGTCAAGATTGAGTGTCTTCAGCACCTGTGACTCCACTTCTGCTACAGCCTCAGGCACAAGCCAGGCGTGAGACAGAAGGGAAAAAAAAGCGGCAAACAGCAATAGCTTACTCAATAAACCCATTTAACAAACCTCCTTTCGATTTCAGTTATGTGTTTCTACAGCTCCATCCAAAGATTGGCCATAGTACCCCTTTGGGGAGTTCCCCGTCAAGGCCAAAAGGGCACTCGCAGGGTTCGACGGATGGGGCTGGAATTTATTCACCTTCCCTCCTGGACGGCTCCCCCCATACCGTTCCGCCGTGTCGCCATACAGGCGGGACAGATTGAACCGGGAAGCCCGGAAAATGCCTCATGACACACGCGGCACGGGCGGCTGGCGACATGAATCAGCAGCCTCTCCTTACCTCCCATGAGCTCTTTCAAATTGACGTCTTCCCCATAGGCGATTGCGCCGGGCGGGCAGGCTTCGGCACAAACACCGCAGCCTGTGCACCGGGCGGCCGTGAAATAGAGAGCAATCCGGCCGGTTTCGTCCACGTCCCTCCGTATCGATCCCGTAGGGCAGAGGGTTTCACATATGTTACACCCGACGCAGTGGCTCGCCACCATCAAGTCGCCGGCGGGGATCACCCGGGTCGATAGCGTGCTCTCTGCCGGCACCCCAAGCAGGGGTAGAAGGCCGAGAAGAAAAGACCGCTGGCCGTTCTCCCGGTGGCCCCAGCGATCGGTTTCGGAAGTGGTCTCGGGATCGGGCATGGCCTCCAGAACTCTGTTGACGCCCCGCCGCCGCATCAGACTGAAGAACTCTCGCCTGTCCAGACCGCCATGGGCCGACCTTGACGATTCGGCCGCCGGGAAGCGGGGCTCAGAAAATGTCTCCACCTCTTCCAAAGGGCCAGGGGAGATCCGGAAACAGGCCAGTAGAGCATGGACCCCCTGCAGGGTACAATCGTATTGCCTTCGTGCCTCCTTCATGTCACAGACGTTACAGGAGGGCCTTTTGACCTCCACTTTGTCAGCACCCCAGGCCAGAGGGGCGATGAGCTCCCCCTGGGAGAGTCCTGCCAGACAGGGAACAGCGAACACATCCTCCTGATCGCTTTCGGGATCCCGTAAACAGGTAAACCGGACGACAGGGTCAGACTGAAGGGCCTGTCTGATCCGGTCGTGCCCTTCCATCTGCAGCCGGTGGGGCAGTTCAAAAACTCCTGCGGGACAGGCGGTGACGCAGGCCCGGCAGCCGGAGCAGCTCTCGTTCAGTTTGACTTGCTCGCCTTCAATTTCAACGGATTTTGACGGACAGATGCTCTGGCAGAGCCGACAGGAAGCTCGGGGGTAGCGGACCCGAACGCAAAGATGGGACCGGATGCGGATCGGGGACGGGGTTGCAAGTTTTTCTATACGTCGGCCAAACATTTTGGATCGCCTCTATTCATGAACCTTCGGCTGTAAAGCCCCGGCAAAAAAGGTCGGGACGAACGCAGCCAATACCATGAAAAGTTTAGACAATGGGGAAAGAAATTGCAAGTTCTACCTGTCCGGCGTATCGGGCACGCTGAACAGGGTCAGTCGGTTCTTACCTCCAGCTTTGGCCCGGTATAATGCCTTGTCGGCGGCATCGATCAGCTCCTTGATCGTCTTGCCGTCCTTCGGATAGGTCGCCAGTCCGATACTGATGGTGAATTGCCCTAAAGGCTGCTTCTCTTCGTAGGGAAAATAGAACTTCTCAACCTCCTTGCGGAGCCGCTCCCCAATGGTGACCGCTTCCTGCAGGGACGTCTGGGGCAGAACAACAGTGAACTCTTCACCGCCATAGCGGGCGACGAAATCGATGGTCCGGACGGTATCCCGAAAGATGGCTGACACACTCCGCAGGGCATCATCTCCGGCCAAATGGCCGTTCTGGTCGTTGTAGGGCTTGAAATCGTCTACATCGATCATCATGAGAGAGATCTCGTGGTTGTGCCGCTCGGCCCGGGTGATTTCCTCAGTCACCCGTTCAAAAAGGTAACGCCGGTTGAGAACACCTGTGAGATGGTCCGTTATGAGCACCTGCTCCATCTCCTTGGATCTTTCATAGAGTTCCACGCGCTCCATGACGTTCACCGCGTGGGCGGCGAAGATCTTGACTATTTTCAGATCATCCTCGTTGAAGGCCTCGCCGGTGCTCTTGTCGGAAATGTTCAATGCGCCCACAGATTCGTTCTTCAGAATGAGAGGGATACTGATAAAGGACTTTGTCTTGTAGCGCTGTCTGTTCTTTTGATGGGTCCGGGGATCCTGTTCAATGTCACCCACCAGCAGAGCTGTCCCGCTAGCAACCACCTGCCCCGTAATCCCCTCCCCCTTCCTGACTCGAAGGGTCTGCATAATATTTTTCGGCAACCCCTTGCAGGCTTTGACCGCCAGTTCCTTCGTCGTTCGGTCCAGTATCATGAGCGACGCCTGCTCCGCTTTGACGATTTCTGTCGACCGTTCCAGAATGAGATGAAACAACGCTTCAATCTCCCTGACTTCACCCACCTCACTGGTCATGATCCCAAGGTTGGTGATTTCTCCGATACGGTTTTTGAGGTGCTGTCTGAGTTCCAGATTCTGAAGCGACACGACCGAAAGATCGCAGAATGCCTGAATCATGGAAATCTCGTCGTCGGTGAGTTCTGAATTAAAAACGCAGATAACCCCGCCGATCTGTTCGCCGAAATGGAGAGGGAAGGCGTAGAGGGAAGTGACCGCCTCGTTAAATCCCGACTGCTCGATCTGGAACGGGTCTGCTGTCATGACGGCAGCGTGATCCTCGAAGACCTGCCCGATAATGCCTGAATCCGTGGGTCCCCGAAACCCGGAGAGGCCCCATGCGGCCGGACCGTCGGAGGAATGGGTGACCACCGACTTTCCTGAGGGCTCGAGGAGCATCAGAGAGCAGCCCTTCAGATCGAAGAGGATGGACAGGGAATTGACGATCAACCCATGAAGTTCATGGCTGTCCATCACCATAGTCAGGTCGTTACTGAGATGAAAGAGGGTAAACAGTCTCGAGACACTCTGGGCATAATTCCGGGACTGTTCAAATTCGCCGATCAGGGTCTCGCCCACGGCATGGAGATAGTCCATGGCGTGTCGCAGTTCCTCCCGTTTTCCTATCCGGAGTTCGCCGATGGCCCCGAAAAGAAGATTATGATCGAGGCGGCATTCCTTGGCCAGCTTCATATAACGGGAGAGATCGGGCGAATCGGTCAGTATCTTACCGCCGAAAAGAGCGCCTATAACGCGGCCATCAGCGCGCAAAGGCGTGCAGAAACAGTGGAGCCCGGCGTAGCAGGTGAATATGGTCTCCTGTCCCTCCCGGATTGACCCGGCAATCCGGCGTCCGCATTGGGAACGGCAATTGGCAAGTCCAGTCGGCGTTCTTCGAATTTGGCGGCAGAGATTCCGTTCACCAAAGGATCGGCCGATCAGTCTCCCGTCGGAACCGACGGCCTTGATCGTCAATTCGGCCATTTCTGAAAAACGGCCCAGTGCTTTCTGCCAGTTATCAGTGCCAAACAGTCGATTTATCCGGTGGGAATTAGACATTTTCATCTATTTTAGCCAATTATTACAAAATATCGTTGTAACAACTGCAATATTCATGCTATTACACCAGTTTTGGCATGAAAGAACCCATATTTTACACATTTTTTAAAGCATTGTTTTTATTGGTTGATTCACCTCACCGGGTGTCATCGTTCAAGCTTGCCCATTGATTAATTTATGCCATTTAGCCAAGAGAGAACATAATTGCACATATTGGGCAAATATATTCCACAAATAGTACTTTTTTTCCGATTTTCAGGCTGTATAAAGATAGCAGGATGGAAATAAAAAGGAAAGAAGATTGTTTCTCAAGAATCGCGCCAACAAGTTTGAGCACGGGGTTCACAGATCCGCCCTAATCCGGCGGCTTGTAACCCCGTGTCATAAGTCGTGAGGAATCATCTTAGCGGCTATCAGCCGCCCTGGTGCATCATTTGGTGAATTTGATCCTTGGCCATCAGTTTTCGTTTTCGAAGCATTTTCAGCTCCATTTCCTCCTCGGCCGTTAAATATTTCCGGCGCCTCAGACTTTCCACCTGTCCATCGAGTTCACTGTGCAGCTCCATCCACCGCTTCATTTCCTGGTTTTCAGCAAAGAACTGACCGCTCAAGACTGCCTCTTCAACCATTATGAACCCTCCACAAAAAAAGGCCCACGGCGGGCAAAGAACCGCCACAGGCCATTCAACGTCAGTTGACCGATCGTTTTCTCCAGATTCATCTTCACCATGAGGCCGAAATATACCATAGAATCGTCAAGAATTCAAGAAGCTGTTCATTGTTCAGAAATGGTACTGTCCATGGCCAAAGTATCAGGCCTAGGGTCCCATAGTCACTCTTCCCTATGCCTGACAGGTGTAATCCCGGGGCCCCCTGGAACCTGAAAAGCCATTTTTCCCCCTGAACTTCGAGAAAGTGGCGGCGACACTCCCGTATCACGAGCACCTTGATGCTTTGTGTCTCGTCCACCCAGTCCATCCCCCCGCGATTCTACCATGGCTTCCACGAAAGAACGCTCAGAGCAGCCGTTCAGAACGCCATAGCCTCCCATGGGGGCAGCAGCCAGGCCGGTTCAGGGCGCGGGGTTGTTCCAACTTTCAGGGATCCCGGAGAATTTTCCATCTCGTAATAGATTTAACCATGCAATATCGGGACTAGCCATTCTCTTCCCGCTGAATCTCCGCCTCGCAGCGGCGTATATAGTTGGGAACCAGCTCCGATGGGTCCAGGCCGTTCCCCGCCTTCCACTCCGCCAGACCGATCTCCGCGATGGATGCGGCAGACATGATGTTTAGAGGACCTGGAACAAAGTTTGCGTGGGCGGGGATGCGTGACGCAATGAAGCCTTGATACCGCTGCGCCCCTGAGCCCACAAAGAGGCACGGCTCCTCGATTAATTCCACCAGTTTCTCCGGTCCGATGGCCCGGTCCTCCATGATCCGTTCAATGCTGCCGTTCTTCCAACGAAAAAGGGCCGCATAGACCTCACTCTTTCGGGCATCCAGAAGGGGGCAGACAGCATACCTGGAGAACGGGAATCGCTGTGCCAATCCAGCCAGAGACGACACGGCCACAACCGGTTTGTCCAGAGCGCGGGCAATACCTTTGGCGGTGCTCACGGCAACCCGGATGCCCGTAAAAGAGCCGGGACCCACGGAGACGGCGATTGCTGACAACTTGGCCGCCGTGGCGCCGGCGTCCTGGAGTACTCTGTCAATTGCCGGCAGCAGCCGCTCGCTTTGCGTCAATCCGAAAGCCAGGGTGTATTCTGCAAAGAGCCCCTCCCCGTCCCACAGGGCCACGCTGCTCGCCTGAGTCGATGCTTCGATACCGAGAATCATGGCCATTCAATCCTGATCAACCCGTCCGCTGAAGGGAGCGGCCGTCTCTTATAACGATTGCTCATGTCATATCGGGGCTAGGCTCTGGGGCGCCTCTTCCACCGGTGTTTTCTGGAAAAGAAACGGTAAAACCACTGGTAGAGGTCGCTGCATTTTTCCATGAAGTTCCTGCGGCTGAGGATTTCTCTGTCGTCCACAGTAGGATTGCCCGCCGCAAAACGTGTCCGGATTTTGGATACGGCAGCCAGGTCAATCTGCTCAAACTGCCCGTATAGCCAGCGCTTGACGAAATTCCCTTCACTTCCGCCCATCCATGACGCCCCAAAATCCACCAGGTAGGGCTGGTAGTCGCGCCCCACCAAAATATTCTTCTTATGCTTCAAGTCGGAATGGACCACGCCCCTGAGGTGGATCGCTTCGATCAGGCGCGCCAGAGCGTCAAAAAAAGATGGGGGGAGGGGCGCATCTTTAGCAAAACTCGACAGGGGTTCCCCTGCCACGTATTCAAAGATGAATCCATCAGGATCAATTTGGTGAAAGAGCCTGGGTATGCCTGGAAGCCCCTGCAGTCTCTGGTAGATACGGAACTCACGGGCGAGCAGCCATCGCCCCAGAAGGAGGCGGTAGGTAAGACTCCGGGTATGGATATCCTTGACAGCGGCCGTCTGTCCTTCTACAGAGATTTTGTGAATGCTTCCCTGGTGGCCCCACCCGATCTGATCCACATGATAGCGATAAAGGTTGTCCCGGCGGACCCCCTTGAATACATCCATGATTGTCTGGCTCCGCGGTAGCCCCCCCAACCAGCTATCGATTCCAGAAAAAGCCCCGCTTCTTCGGCTGCTCCTCTTCCAGAATGATCGGTTCTTCCGCTTCCAAGTAGTCCGGTCTCTCTCCTGATTCTCCCAAATCCAGTCGACTCTTGATCTGAGTCAGCAGCTGCTCGATAGACTCCTCGCGGACGAGGAGGGCATCGAGCTGTGTTTCGATCTTAACAATCTGGTTCTGAACCTGTATGACAGCTTCTTCGAGTTTGTCTGTGCTTTCATTGCGGAGTACGGGAGCCTGCTGAGGTTGTCCCGCGGCGGCCTGCACGGGCTGGGCTGATGCGTCGTGAGGCGGCCGGGCCATGTCCCCGGGACCGCCCTGGGATGGTCTCTGGGGTGCCTCCACCTGCCTCATCTCTTCCACATCGTGCTTGGTTCTCAATGCCTGCATCAATTCCCGGGTTACCAGTTTAAAGGTATCCAGCACCCCTTCCCCGGTAACCGCAGTGGCGGCATTGAAAGGGACGGCTCTCATATTGAGCACCCGGTTCATTTCATCCATCTCCATGATGTTGGGTAAATCCCGTTTGTTGTACTGTATGACGATAGGGATCGTTTCCGGATCGAGTCCGTTGGCCCGAAGATTCTCCTTCATGTTTTCAAAACTTTCGATATTTTTTTCTGCCATCTCCCGCTGGGAATCGGCGACAAATACGATGGCGTCCGCGCCCTTCAGCACAAGACGCCGGGTCGCATTGTAGTAAACCTGACCGGGGACCGTATAAAGCTGAAATCTCACATTAAATCCTCGGATTTTACCAAGGTTCACGGGAAGAAAGTCGAAAAAGAGTGTTCGATCGGTTTCCGTAGCCAGCGACAACAGCTTTCCCCGGGTCTCGGGGTTCATCTTTTCATGGATAAACTGCAGATTTGTCGTCTTGCCGCAAAGCCCGGGGCCGTAGTAAACAACCTTGGCCGTGATCTCTTTGATCGCATAGTTGAAAAGCACCATTTTCGACTCCTCTGCCTAGTCAAGTCCCTGCCTGTAGCATTAGTTGCCAAAGAAATCCGCTATGCCGATCTCCCTATTCCAGCCCTATCTGCGCGCCTTGAGAGATCAGTTCCACGGCCTTGCCCGACTGCCCGAGCCAGCGATATACATGAACCAGATGGGAACGTATGGTTTTGGACTTGGGGTCCTGTTCCAGAGCACTCGTCAGCGATGCAATGGCGTCTTCAAAGACCCCTCTTTTAAAGAGAATCCAACCCTGGGTATCCAGGAATATGGGATTTTCCCCATCGTCCTTCAGTGCTTCCTTGACCGACTTCATGGCCTCGTTGAGATATTCATCTGATTCGGCGTAGGCGTAGGCCAAGTTGTTATAGAACATCGGCGTCCCTTCGTGGATATCGACAGCTTTTCGAAAATGGTTCACCGCCTTCTCCACATTCCGGCGCCTCAGTTCGCAGATCCCGAGCCCGTTCTGCACGTCTGCGTGATCAGGATAATCAGGCTCAATATCGCTTAGAATGCTGAAGGCAGCGTCGGTGTCACCGTTCATTAATGATAGCATAGCCACATTGGCCCTGGCAATCACGTAGCCCGGGCTGTACTCCAGAGCTTTCTTGTAATGGGCCATAGCCTCGTCGGCCATGCCGGCCTTTAGCAGAAGATTGCCCAGATTGTTGTGAAGCCTGGGATTCTCGGGATAATGGGCCAGTAATTTGAGTATTTTGTCCCTGGCTTCCGAGAAGTGCCCTGCCCGATACAGGCGGTTCGCCTCGGCAAAATCCCGATCCGCAGCCGCCATATCCGACTGGCCCAGGCACCCCGAATAGAGGACAGCAAGAAAAATGATAAGCACAGCTGCGGCGATGCGGTTGACAGGGATCATTCCGGTCATCTCATTGGACGGTGATGCTTTTGTTTATGACACTCTTGTTTCCCACAGTATCTTCGGCCACTATGGTAAGGGGAGTCTCGGACTGTATGTTGGAAAGCACATACTTGAATTTGCCGACCTTGTTCAGCTCCACGGAAACACCGTTGATGGTAACCAGCGCATCGGGCTCGGTTTGACCGCTGACCTGGGCGCGGTTCGTTCCGCCGCTCTTGACCAGGAGGATATCATCCAGTTTCACCTCCGGGGGACTCTGGTCGATGGTCACTTTGAATACCCGATAGTCGCTGAATTCCCCTTCAATACCCTGGCTCGTAACGGCGCTCGTTCGCCAGTAGTAAATCCCGCTCTTCAGGCCTTCCACGACCACGCCCTGTTCCGAGAGACCGGTCTGAACGATAACAAAATCGCTGAAGAAGGGATCCACCGCAACTTGCAGTCTGTATTTGACTTCGGGGGTCGCTGTGGTCCACTTCAAAACCGCTTTCATGTCGTTTAGGCCCTTAAAAA
>CAYUBU010000104.1:0-5862 GCA_964443105.1 uncultured Nitrospirota bacterium | reverse complement strand
CTCTTCACCTACGGCGGCCGGCCCTTTCAGATGGAAACGGCCGACACCCTGTGCCCTTACTGCGGCGTCGGCTGTACCTTGACCATGAACACCCGGGACCACAAACTGGTCCGTGTCCGGGCGGGGACGGAAGGGGTGAATCGGGGCAGCCTCTGCGCCCGGGGCCGTTTCGGCTGGGGGTTCGTCCACGATGGGGCGCGGCTCACCCGTCCCCTGGTGAGAAAACAGGGCAAACTCGTGGAGGTCGACTGGGACGAAGCGCTCCTCTTTCTGGCCACCCGCCTGGAGAAGATCATTCAGGAGCACGGAGCCCAGGCTATCGGCGGGATCGGTTCCCCCCGATTATCCGACGAATCCAATTATCTCTTCCAGCGTTTCATGCGGGCCGTGGTCGGGACCAATCATATCGACAGCAGTGCCCGGCTCCACTACACCGCAGGACTCATGGGGCGTCTCGGTTTCAACGGTGCCGTACGGGAGGCCACCCTGGACGACGTGCGCCAGGCGGCCCGGGTCGTCGTCATCGGCGCCGATCCTGTGGAGACCAATCCCATTCTCGGGCTGGCGATCAAGAAATCGGTGCTCCGGGGCGGCACGCTGGCGGTGGCCGATCCGAGAAGCACCTTGACCGCGAAACTGGCGGACCACCATATCCGGATTCATCCCGGCGGCGAACTCTCCCTGATCCTGGCCCTGGGGGGCCGGCTGCTGGGTGAAGCGGCCGCTGCCGATCTGAGCGAAGGGGAACTCCTCGAACGATGCGGTATCGGCGGGGACGAAATCGAGCGTCTGGTTAGCATACTGACAGATCAGGCGGGCGGGGAAACGGTGATCCTGGCCGGCCGGGGGGTGACCCAGGGGGCCTACGGCGCCACGGCGGTGGCCATGCTGGTCCGTCTGGCCGCAGCCAAGGGGGCCCTTTTTCTCCTCACCTCGGACCGGAACAACGAGCGGGGAAGCTGCGAAATGGGCGTGCTGCCCGATCGGCTCCCGGGCCTGCTCCCTTTGAGTGACAAGGGGCAGGTGGAGACGATCTGGGGGAAGAAAATTCCCGACTGGTCCGGCCTCTCTCTCTACGATATGCTCCAGGCGGCCCGGGACGGCAAAATCAAAGCCCTCTACGTGGTGGGCGAACACCCGATCAGCGATTTTCCCGACAGCAAATATGTGGAGGAGTCGCTCAACTCCCTCGATTTTCTCGTGATTCAGGATACCATGATGACCCCCACGGCGGCCATGGCCGACGTGGTGCTGCCTACCGTTACGTTTGCGGAACATGGGGGAACCTTCACCAACATGGAGGGACGGGTGCAGTCCTTTTCTCCCCTCATTCCGATACAGGGCGACGCCCGCCCCGACGGCCGGATCTTCGTCGACTTGGCCCGAAAGATGGGACGACAGATGCCCTTTCAAAACCTGACGGAAGTGCGAAACGAGATCAATGCCGTCGTCCCCCGGGAGGGCGAAAAAAACTGGAAACGGAGCATCTCGGTCAACGGGGTTGATCTTCCGGCACCCGGCGCCGAGGTCAAACGGCGACTCCCCGACGACCCGGACTATCCCTTCTACCTCCTCCTGACGGCGTCGCTCTATCGCAACGGGGCTATTTCCAACCGGGCGCCGGGACTGGTCAAGGCGCAGCCCAGGGCGTACGCGATGCTCCACCCCCGGGATGGCGCGGCCATCAAGATAGGCGACGGCGACAAGGTGGTGGTCGCTTCCAAAAACGGCGACCTCCAGGTGAGCGTAGGACTCGATGACGGGATCGCCCCGGGAACAGTGCAGATGGCCGAGGGGTTTTCCGAGGCCAACCCGAGGAGCTTGTTTGCCCATGAGCTCGATCCTTTTACCCGAACGCCGCGGGCACGGTTTGTTCAAGTGGCCATAAGGAAACTCTGATATGCCGCCCTATGTCATGGACCTCTTCTATTTTCTCTGGGAGCGGAGCATCATCCAGGTGGCCCTGGTGCTCGGTTTCCTCCTGTTGAATGTTCCCATACTCACCTGGCTGGAACGGAAGGTGATCGCTCACATGCAGGTGCGCCTGGGACCGATGCGGGTCGGGCCCCACGGCCTGCTTCAGGGGCTCGCCGACGGTCTGAAACTGCTGCTCAAGGAGAATATCATCCCTGCCGGTGCCGATCGGGGGATCTTTATCATTGCGCCCATACTCTCCCTGGTGCCCGCTTTCATCACCTTTTCGGTCATCCCCTTTGACCGGTGGTTCTACATTACCGACATCAATATCGCGGTCATCTACATCCTGGCCATCTCCTCCATCGGGACTTTCGGTATTATCCTGGCCGGCTGGTCCTCCAACAGCAATTATGCCCTGCTGGGGGCGCTCCGGTCTGCGGCTCAGGTGATCAGCTACGAAGTCGCCATCGGCCTGGCCCTGGTCGGCCCCCTCATGCTGGCGGGCTCTTTGAGCCTGGTGGCGATCACCGAAGCCCAGTCGAAAGGCTGGTATCTCCTCCCCCAGAGCGTAGCCTTCTTTGTTTACTACATCGCCATGCTGGCCGAGACCAACCGGGCCCCCTTTGACCTGCCGGAGGCGGAGAATGAGCTGGTGGCCGGTTTCCATGTGGAATACAGCGGCATGCGGTTCGCCTACTTTTTCATCGCCGAATATGCCAACATGATGCTGGTGACCTCCATGGCAACCGTCGTTTTTCTCGGCGGGTGGAACCCCCCCTTCCAGAGTTGGGAAGCGCTCCACTTTCTCCAGAAGGTTCCGGGGATGGTCTGGTTTTTAGGAAAGATGTATCTTCTGCTCCTGAGTTTTTTCTGGGTCCGATCCACCTTCCCCCGTTTTCGCTATGACCAGCTCATGCGTCTCGGGTGGAAGGTATTGATTCCGCTGGCGTTGGCCAATATTGTGGTGACCGGCGTGGTGCTTGCCATTGTGGGGTAGTTGGGCTATAAGAAGGGTGGGTTGATCTTGTCTGACAAGCTGAAAAAATTCATTCGTACCATTACCTTAATCGATATTTTCAAGGGGCTGGCCCTGACCGGCAGCGTCTGGGTCCGGAGCATCATCACGCCGAAGCAGGTGCTGGTGACTCGGCAGTATCCCGAAGAGAAACGTCCCGCCTTCCCGGGCTTCAAGGGGCACCATGCCTTTTTGCAGGAGGAAGACGGCAGTCTCAAGTGCGTGGCGTGCGGGATCTGCGCCGGGGTCTGTCCAGCCAAGGCCATCGACGTCATCAGCGACGAGGGCCCGGACCACGAAAAGGTTGTTGCGGGCTACCAGATCAACGCTTTTCGCTGTATCTACTGCGGCCTCTGCCAGGAGTACTGTCCCAAGGACGCCATCGTGCTGACCCAGCTTTACGAGATGGCCGACTACGACGACCGGGAAAGCTATATCTGGAAAATGGACCGCCTGGTGGAAGTGGGAATGAAGAAACCGCTCTTCCGAGATGAAATCAACTACTGAGGACTGAGGATGCTTGCCACCCTATTCTTTTATTACCTCTTCGCCGTGATCATCGGTTCCGCCATCATGATGATCACCCGGAAACACATTGTCCATGCGGTCCTCTATATGCTGCTCATGTTCTTTCATATCGCCGGGATCTACGTCATGCTGGAGGCCGAGTTCTTGGCTGCCATTCAGCTGATCGTCTATGCTGGGGCGATCCTGGTGCTCTATCTCTTTGTGATCATGCTGGTGAGTCTGGAAAAGCTCAAGACCCTGCGTGAGCAGCTCTTCGGGCATCTTCCCTTCGCCCTGGCCGCCGTGGGGCTGCTCTGCGTCGGCGTGGTCGGTATCCTGCTCCGGGAGACGGTCTACCGTGAGCCCGGGACCGTCGTCCAGGGGGCCGCGGAAATCAGTAATCCCGAACTGCTGGGGCAGGTACTCTATACCCAGTATCTCTTCCCCTTTGAGGTGGCCTCGCTGATCCTGCTGGTGGCCCTCGTCGGGGCTGTACTGATTGCCAGCCGGAAAATTTAATTATGGCCATTCAGGGAGTGGTGACATCATGACGGTTACACTGGAACACTACATTCTTCTCGGCACCCTCCTCTTCCTGGTGGGGGTCACCGGTTTTCTGACCCGGCGGAACATTTTTCTCATGTTCATGTCGGTGGAGCTGATGATGAACGGGGTGAACATCTGTTTTGTCTCCTTTGCCCGGCATTTTCACGACATGTCGGGGCAGATCTTCGTCCTCTTCATCATGACTGTCGCGGCCGCCGAGGCGGCCATCGGTCTGGCCATTATCCTGACCCTTTTCCGCAATCGGCAGACCCTGAATGCGGATGAGTTTTCCCTGATGAAACATTGAGCGGAGGCGTGGTGGAACAACATCCAACTTGGCTTCACATCCTGATTCCCCTGCTCCCCTTCCTGGCTTTTCTGGTCAACGGCCTGTTGGGCAAGTGGCTGGGCGAGCGGGCAGCCTATGTTTCCGTCGGTGCCGTGGTCCTCTCCTGCGTCTGTGCCCTCACGACCCTGGGGCAGGTTATGGGAGGCCAGACCTTCTACGGCCCCGTCTATGAGTGGATCAGCGCCGGCGACTTCCGGGTGAGCCTCGGTTTCAACATCGATCCCCTCACCGCCGCCATGATCGCCATGGTCACCTTCGTGGCCTCCCTGATCCATATCTATTCCGTCGGGTACATGCATGGGGACAAAGGGTTTTCCCGGTTCTTTACCTACCTCTCCCTCTTTACCTTCTCCATGCTCATGCTGGTCATGGCCAACAACTTCCTCCTCCTCTATCTCGGGTGGGAGGCCGTAGGGCTCTGCTCCTACTATCTCATCGGATTCTGGTACGAAAAGAAGTCCGCCGCCGACGCCGGGAAGAAGGCCTTCGTGGTCAATCGTGTCGGCGATTTCGGTTTCGGCATCGCGGTGATGCTTATCTTTGTCACCTTCGGCACCCTCGACTATCACAACGTCTTTCACGCCGTGGGCAATGTGCTGGGCCAGACCATCACCATCCCGCTCCTCTTTACTTCCGTGGAAGCGGACCTGGTGACGGTGATCTGCCTGCTCCTTTTTGTGGGGGCCATGGGGAAATCGGCCCAGTTCCCCCTCCATGTCTGGCTCCCTGACGCCATGGAAGGGCCCACCCCCGTGTCGGCCCTGATCCACGCGGCCACCATGGTGACCGCCGGTGTCTATATGGTGGCCCGGTCCAACCCCCTCTTTACCGAATCGCCCACGGCGCTCATGGTGGTCGGACTGGTCGGCGGATTTACCGCCCTCTTTGCCGCCACCATCGGCCTGGTGCAGAACGACATCAAAAAGGTATTGGCCTACTCCACGGTGAGCCAGCTCGGCTACATGTTCCTGGCCCTCGGCGTGGGGGCCTACGTGGCGGGGATCTTTCACCTGCTGACCCATGCCTTCTTCAAGGCCCTTCTCTTCCTCGGCTCGGGCTCCGTCATCCACGCCATGTCCGGGGAACAGGACATGCGGAAGATGGGCGGCCTGAAAGACAAGATCCCCCGGACCTACTGGACCTTTGTGATGGGAACCCTGGCCATCGCGGGGATTCCGATCTGGGCCGGTTTCTTCAGCAAGGATGAAATTCTCTGGAAGGCTTTCTCCCACGGCACGACCTACGGGACCGTGCTCTACGCCCTCGGTGCGGCGGCGGCTTTCATGACGGCATTCTATATGTTTCGCCTGCTCTTCATGACCTTTCACGGCGAATCCCGGGTGGAGCCGGAGGCGGCCCATCACCTCCATGAATCGCCCTGGAACATGGTGGGACCGCTGGTGGTGCTGGCTTTCTTTTCCGTTGTGGCCGGTTTGGCAGGCGTTCCCGAGGCCTTCTGGGGAAACAACTGGATCCACCATTTCCTCGGCCCCGTCTTTGCCCACGGCCCGGAAGCGGCCCACGGTGC
>CAYUBU010000103.1:0-9565 GCA_964443105.1 uncultured Nitrospirota bacterium | reverse complement strand
CGTTTCACCTCTGGATGGTTACAATAAATTGTTTCCAATTCGGAAACTGCCAATTTTTTGAAAGGTCAAGGAGATCAAGGAATTACGCGGAGACGTACTCGAGTACGTCGCACAAGTAATTCCGAAGATCGACGCAGAGATTTCGCAAAAGCGGCGTTTCCGGATGGAAACTAACTAACACATGATCGGGCGCATTAAGCCATTCTTTTATGGAAAGGAGGGGATCAAGAAGAGCAGATGATTTGCAGCACCCTCTTTGGTGCTGGTCCGACCTCTTGCCTGGATCAGGCTGACGTCGGCCTCTACTCAAAGCCCCCTTGCAAGTTCATGATCCCCTCTACCGTTGCGACGGGAACCCCTGCGGTAACCCCTGTATGGCAGCCATGGCGCTTCTGAATTGCCTTTGGACCCCCTCAAGCTGAACGAAGAAGACGGTCACCTGTTCGATCCATAACAGACCGATAAGGTTCAAAACCCCGCCCAAAGGCCTCCGCCTTGATCTCAGCGGGGCGACTCCGGCTTAATTCAAAAGATTGTTACTTTTTTATTGACAATGTTTTGTCTATTTGTTATTTTTATTAACGTGTTGATTTTATTTAGAAATATGATATCTTGAATCGCCTTTCCTCTCTTTTGTTTTAGATCAATTTAGATTGAAGATATTTCTGAAATAATTTTCCAAACATTCTTTAGAGGCCTACCATCATGAAAGCAAGAGTCAGGAACGTTGCGGTTGTCTTCTTGGTCTCCCTCTTCACGGTTCTTCTCACCGGCGGTCTGCTCATAACACCGGTAACTTACTCTGCCCCTCCCGACAGAGCTGCCAAGCTTTACCAGGAGGGAAAACAGCTTCAGGATCAGGGGGATTACGAAGGAGCCGTAAAGCTCTACGAGAAAGCCGTTCGGGAAAAGAGAGACTATGCCGACGCTTACTTTGCCATGGGTGTCGCCTACTACAAGTGGAACAGACCGGCGGAGGCGATCAAGATCTTCAAGGAAGTGCTCCGCCTCAACCCGGCATCATCGGAGACCTACAACAACCTGGCTGTGATTTATGCCCAGCAGGGGGACTATGAGAATGCCGCCAAGCAGCTCAAGGAAACCATTCGCCTCGATCCCGGATACCAGCAGGGGCGCCTGAACCTGGCCGATCTCTATCTGGCCCAATCGATTCAGGAATACCTCAATGTTATCCGCGCGAAGGACGGGGACACGGCCCAGGTCCGGGAAAAGCTCCGGCGCCTGCTCAAGTCGGACACACAAAACCCCGAGTTCCAGTATCACCTGGGCGCCCTCAACCGAATCGAGGGAAACCAGAACGAAGCGATCAAGAATCTGCGCAATACGGTGCGCCTCGATCCCGGCTATGCCAATCGGGTTTACCTGGAACTGGGAGAATACCTGGAGGAGTCGGGAAAGTCTGAAGAGGCTTTGAAGGAATACGGCCACCTGTTGAAAGCCGATCCCAAACATTACTGGGCGGCCTTTGCCTCGGGCCGGATCGAGAACGACATGAAAGATTATGAAGCCGCCAAAACCTTCCTCATCAATGCCCGGGAAACGAGTTCCACGCCTCAGGTCAACTACGAGCTGGGACGGGCGTGGGAAGGTCTGGGCCAGCTGGATGAAGCCATCGCGTCCTACAGGGCTTCGGCGCAGCAGGAAGAGAACCCCGAGACCCGATTCCGGATCGCCCAGGTTTTCAAGGAGAAGAAAGAGTACACGGAGGCCCTGAAGGAATACGAAGCCATTCTCAACACCCATCCCGACAAAGCGCTGATACAGCAGGAGATCCGGGAGGTAACCAAGATCCGGCTGGAAGAGGCCACCCCCACCGCCGCCACAGTCGTGGCGAAGGTGGAACCGCCCAAAGCGGCGCCGGCTAAGGCCAATCCCGTACAGACCATCATCAGCGCGGAGACCATCCCCTCCTCCCTCATCAGTCTGGAGCGGGAAGGTGACTATGCCCTGGTCGTCGACAAAGGGTCCCAGGCCCTCCTCCTCTACCAGAACATCGGGAACCGCATTGAGCATGTGAAGACCTTTGCTTGTTCCACGGGGAAGAACAACGGCCAGAAGCTCAGGATGGGAGACAAGAGAACACCGGAAGGGGTTTATCTGTTCACCGAAATCAAGCTCGACGAAGAGCTGCTGCCGGAATACGGCAAGATGGCCTTCCCCATGGATTACCCCAACCTCATGGACAGACGAGCCGAGAAGAATGGAAACGGGATCTGGCTGCACAGCACCAATGAACCCCTCCGTTCCTACCTGCCCCAGAAGACGAGAGGGTGCGTTGTGGTGAACGATACGGATATCGCTGAACTGGCTGGTGCCATTAAACTCTACGAGACACCGATCATCATTCACGACCAGGTCTCTTACATGGGGCGCAGCAGCCAGAATGAGCAACGACAGAAGATTCTCGATCTGGTCTACGGCTGGGAAGAGAGCTGGGAAAACAAGGACCTCAACCGGTTCATCGGTTTCTACTCCGCGTCATTCATCAACGGAGACATGGATATTCAAGGCTGGGAGTCATACAAACGGGGCGTATTCAGGCGTGCCAAAACGATCAAAGTGGAACTGACACCCTATCAAATCATCAGTCACGACAACTATGCGGTGGTGACTTTTCTGCAAAACTACCGGTCAGGCAATTACTCCGACACCGGCATCAAGCGGCTGTTTCTCATGCAGGAAAACAACGCGTGGCGCATTGTGGGTGAGGAATGGCGCAGCGCTTAGGGAGTTGGAATATGAAGCAAGCAGGAAAGGTTCCGGTTACCAAGGCCTATTACCATCTTCTCCTGTTGTTCTGCCTGGCTCTATTTCTCATCCCCGGGCAGGCTGCAGCCAAAGCAGGCGGGGAACACCAGATCTATTTCGAAGGGACCGATTACGAACTTCATGTATTTGAAATAAAGGGAGAATTCCCGGGCAACACCCTGCTGATCATCGGTGGTATGCACAACGAACCCGGGGGATATCTCTCCGCCGACCTCTATGCCGACCTCTCCCTCCACCAGGGAAACCTGATTGTGGTTCCCCGGGCCAACTTTCCGGCCATTGTCTCCAACAAACGGGGACACCATTCCGACATGAACAGAAAATTCGTCAACGGCAACGGCAAGAAGAAGCACAGCAAAGACGAATATGAAGAATCGGTGGTGGCCATCTTAATGGAGCTGATCTCCCGAAGCGATGCCCTGCTGAACCTCCACGACGGATCGGGATTTTACCGCCCCGTCTGGGAGGGGAAGATGAAAAACCCTTTGAGATGGGGACAGTCGATCATTTCCGATACCGACGTCCACGTCACCCCCGATGGCAGAACCTTGAACCTGCAGGAGCGGATCAACAAGGTCATCGCAAAGGTCAATCCCCAGGTCACCATAAAGGGACACAAGTTTCATCACAACAACACCCGTACCTTTGAGAAGGATTCTCCCCACCGGGAACAGCAGGGATCGGCCACCTATTACGCACTCGTGGAACACGGCATCGAGTCCTACGGGGTGGAGACCTCCAAGAGCATCCGGTCTCTCGACCAGAAGGTTCAGTACCAGTCTCTCATCATTAACGCGTTTATGGACGAATACAACATTATCCCCCGGAACCCGGGAGTGGCCATCAAGGATCCGATACTCGAGTACCTCCTGGTCTCTGTGAATGGAGGATTTCCTTACGGAATCCCCAACAACAACACCCTGAAGGTCAATTACGGAGACAAGATACGAATCGAGCACATTGCCGCCAACTATGAGCGCGGCCTCCTGGCTGACATCAAGGGTCTCGGCAGTCTCAACGACATGAACAAGGAATTCTCGATTCTCAAGCCCCATTCCATTCAGGTTATGAAGGATCAGTTTCAGTGTGGTCAAGTCTTTGTGGAGGTTCTCCCGCCGGCGGCACCGGCAGCCACGGTCATGGCCAAGGTCGACGACGTTAACCGGCACCCCATGAGCGACGTGGCGCCTCCGGCGCCGGAGAAGCAGGCGAGCCTGCGCCCGAGGCCCGATGAACAGAAAACCGAACCGTCGCCTCTGGAAGTCAAAGGGACTCAAGGGACCCACATCGATGAGTTTCTCATCCTCGTCAATGACGAGCTGGTCAGAATACGTAAGGGAGAGACCCTGGACGTCTCCCCCATGGACACCCTGGTCATTCAGGACATCACACCGGCCTATCCCGAGAATTCGCCCCTGAGAATCAACTTTGTCGGATTTGTGGGCAACAAGAAGATTAATGATGCCGAAGACAGAGGTTACAAGATTCGCCCCCGTTCTCTCTGGAAGCGGTTTTCAGTCGATAAGAACGGCGCACTCTACCGGATAGAGGCCTTGTACCGGGAAGAGCCTGTGGGTGAGATGTTTGTCAGGATTCTCTCTTCAAGCAGCATGCCTTAGGCCTCAGGCCCGCTGGCCGTCTGATCCTCCCTGGATCCCCGCCGCCGCTTTGGCAAGAGAGGCGTCGACGGGTTGGAACGCCTCAATCTGCCGTCCCCCGGTAAAACCCCCCAATTTAATTGCCAGGAACGCAAATAAACTTATTGGCAAGAAACATAACCTGTTATAAAATATAATCATTACATATCCTCAATAATCACGGAATACCGTGGGATCGCGGAAAGAGAGGCGCTCCCGGTACCCCTTGACGATGTCCGATAGAGGACATCTTTGACATAGTCCCTGTACGTTGATCGTTCTAACTTACGGAGAGGTAGAAGATGAGTAAAGCATCCATCCTTCATAGTTCCAGTGAAACCGCCACCGGTTGGCAAGACCTGAGGGATTCTCTCGTTCCCGACACCCTGGCCGAACTTCACAGGCTTGAGAAGAGCGGCATACTCTATGTTTCACGAAAAGGGGTCAGAAAACAGGTCTACATCAAAGACGGACTTCCCATCGCCGCCCGATCGAACCTGAAAGCCGAACTCATCGGGGAGTTCCTGGTAGCCAAAGGTGCCATTACCCGCAGTCAGCAGCAGCGGGCCATTGAGCTGCAAAAGAAATTCACAAAAAGTTTTGGGGCAATCCTCATGGAAGAGACCATGCTGGATAAAGACACTCTTTTCACTCACGCCCGGCGCCAGTTTCTCACCATACTGTTCAGTTTGTTCGGATTGCGGGAGGGATTCTTCAAATTTGAAGAGGTGGACCTGCCGAAAGATATTTACACTTACAATGTCGCCTTCTCTAATCTCATCACTTTCGGAATTCGCCAGATCTCCGATCCCCGTCTCGTGAAAGAGATCGTCGGTGACTTCTCACAGATCCCGAGTCAAACGGCGTCTTTCTCTGAATACGAAAGCCTCATGTGCACGGAAAAAGAATTGGCCGTGGTCCATGCCATTGATGGGGAAAAGACAATCCAGGAGATTTTCAACGCCACACAGGTCAAGCTGCTCCTCTGCCTCAAAACACTCCTGCTCCTGAAATATCATGGCCACATCGAATTCCATGTAAGCTTTGAAGATGGAGAGATCGATCAGATTATCGACCTGGAAGAACCGGCTGCCTCCTCCTTCGGATTCAGCACTTACCAGACCGAAAATTTCGATGAAGAGGCAGCCATTGCCGGAAGCGACTTTCTGGGTGCGCCGGAAAGCGTCCGTACCGCGCTGGAGGAGAAAGCCGCCAGACAGCGCATCGCCGAAGAGAGTCTGGCGGAGAAGACGGAGGGAAGCCAGGAGACGGTTGGAGGAATGGCTGCTGGAGAAGAGACAGGAATCAACGGAAACCTCAAAGACAGGCAGCTCCCTGGAATCCTCACCATGCTCCATCGCGAGAAGAAAACAGGGGTTCTCTTTATCTCACGGGAAAAAGTAAAGAAACATATTTACATTCAAGATGGGGTTCCGATCTCGGCTCGATCCAACATGAAATCGGAACTCCTGGGCGAGTTTCTTGTCGCCCGGGACGTGATTACCAAGAGAGACCAGCAGCGGACTCTGGAACTCCTGGAAAACGGCGGCAAGAGCTTTGGCGCCGTGCTCCTTGAGCAGGACCTTATTGGAGGAAAAGAGCTCTTTACCAACGGACGGCGCCAATTTCTGACGATACTTTTCAGCCTCTTTGGCCTGAACCATGGGTTCTACAAATTCAAAGAAGAGGATCTGCCAGAAAGTATTTACTGCTACAAGGTAAACTTTCCCGACCTGATAACCCTAGGCATACGGCAGCTCTCTGACACAAAAGTGATCAGGACGATGGTCGGTGAAAGTAATCGCGTCGTCGTACCGGCTGCCCGATTCTCTGAATGGAAGGACATCAAACTCACCGATGATGAAAAAGAGGTTCTTCAATTTGTTAACGGCAAGGGTACCATTGACGAGATCCGGAATGCCGCCAAGGCCGACGAGGCCACCGTTCTCAAGACCCTTCTGATCATGCAGCTGACGGACTACGTCGATTTTCAGGTGGACGGGAGTGGCGATGAGAAGGACAAGATCGTGGAAATGGAGCAAGCCGTGGCCGCGGCCCTCGGCTTTAACAGCTATGATTCAGAAGACACGGCAGAAGAATCGGCCGTTGCCGGCACCGATTTCATGATGGCCCCCGAATCTCTCGATCCGACAGCACCGGCCTCCCTCGAGGGTGCCGCCGCGGCCATGGATGAGCGACCTTCTGAGTTCCTGCAAGACGACGAGACTGGAATCCCGGAGCCCCGGGGCTTTGAAACGCAAGAAAGCCTTCCCTCATTCGAGATGCCGGTCTCAGCAGAGGCTGAATGCCCGGCAGAGGATATGGAAGCTCCGGAAGCACCGGCCGCGTTGCACAAGCCCTCAGGACCAAGGACCATCGCCATCGATTTTGCCCCTTCAGAAGAGATGGAACTTCACCCAGATGAAGCGATGGAGGACGCTGGAGGGACAGAGAGGAGCAATATGGCCATGGGCGGGTCAGCCTTCGAAGAAGGGACTGCGGCGCTTCAGACGGCCGCCTATGACCTGGACATTGAAGCCCCCTCGGCATCGCCCTTTACCACGGAGTCCCCTCAGGACGCGGAGATTGCCGGCGATCAAGATGAAGGCAATGGCGACGTGGAATTTGGTTCCCGGGAGCCCGTTGAGTTGACGCAGGAGCCTGTGCTGGACGAAATGAAAGAGCAGGTCCCGGAGGACACGAATCAACTCTTTCAAAAGGAGCTGCACGAGGCACTGCAGGAGAAAATGGCTGCCATGAAAGCCGGGGAGGCCGACACCGAATTGCCCCAAACCGGCGGGACCGATGACGGGGCCGCCGCCGAGGACACAGAGGCCGCACCAAGCGTCTTCCTGCAGCATCTGAACAAGAAAGAAGAGACTGCTGCCGCAAAAGGGTCAAAAACCGCCCTGAAGAGGGCCGGACGGCAGGGCAGAAAGAAGGTGGGGTTGGGATATGCCGCCAGTCTGCTACTCATTATCGGGCTGGGCGTCCTGGCCGTATCGCCCTGGGGCGCGGACCTTCAGGAAAAACTTCTCGCCAGCCTCTCCGACTCGGAAGATATACTGCAAACCGGTGAAACAATCCAGGAGGGAAAATCATCCTATGAGGTGGCGGCCGTGGATATGGATGGTGTGGCTTCACGCCATAAGCTACCTCAATCGGACCAGACAGCAGCAGTAACGAAGGGAGAGCAGCAGAAGTCCCCGGTTAACGCCGCGCCTCCCACTGTCAAAGAAACCGTTGATGCCGGAGCACAGGCGGCCAAAACCAGCGATCCATCGAAGTCCGCGGCGGTTTCCGAAAAGAATACCGCCGTCACTCCGAAGCCCGCCAAACCCACGGTAAAACCTGTTGATCCAATTCAAGCCAGTCCGTCGAAAACGGCGGCCACCGCTTCCCCAATCAAAGTCAAACCGCTAAGAGAGGAATCGCCTGGGAAGCAGGCGACCTCATTCCCTGTGATCAAGGCGGAAAAAACAGCCGTCCCGCCCGCTACCCCAAAAGTCGGGTCCAGTGCACCGGTCGTAAAAGAGCCCAAGACGGTCGTTGCTAAAACGGCAACACGGGCTCAGACGCCCGCGCCCGGAGCGCCCCAGGCTGCCGCCACTGGTGAATTCAGCAGCCAGATGGCCGAGTGGACCCGTCAGCTCAAGGCGATTCCGGCAACCCGGTATACGATTCAGGTTGAAATCAGCAGTAATCTTGAAACCGTGAGGAGAGATCTCGCCGTCCTTGGTTCCGGATTCGACGCCAAAGTGGTACCCTACCAGGTCGGCAGCTGGAAGGCGTATACACTGGTCGTCGGCGTTTTTAATTCAAGACAGGAGGGGAACGAGGCCCTGCCCAATCTGCCCAAGCATATTCTGAACCAGAAGCCCCTTGTGAAAACCATGCGAACCATCCAGAAAGGGCTCATGGTCAGCGATTAAAACCCGCTGTAGGTCGATAAGAGAAGCCCCCATAAAACGTCCGGTCCCCCCTGTAACCCGGGGCCGGACCCGGACCCGGGGAAAGTCGGCGGTTACTCCCGAGAGGGGCATTGCGGATTCATCTCCACCATCCGGCCGCCGCGCATATCCGGCCCAGGATCGTCTTGAAGACTCTCTTCACAGGTTTCAAACTTCCCTGAACAGACCGAACAAGATCGCAAAGCAAACGGCAGCGGTTGTCACCCAGGGGTTTCTCTGATATATAAGTGACCGGGGATTACCGTCAGGTGCATGCGCCCCAGGATGGAAGAGCCAAGCCTTGCTTTTGAGACACGGTGTCAACGCACCGGGGTCCTCTGCTCAGTGGGAGTCTGCCGCTTATGACGTTTCCTGCGCCACCGAACATCCATGCCTTGGCGGTCCTGCTCCTGACGGTCCTCGCCCTCTACCTTTTTTCCCGAGACCGTATCCCCTTTGAATCGTCCAGTCTCTTTATTCTGGTGTCCCTCACCATCGGCTTTGAGCTTTTTCCCTTTACTGCCGACGGCGTTCCCCTTCGGGCCCAGGATCTTTTCGTCGGTTTCGGCCACGAAGCCCTGGTGGCGGTCTGTGCACTCATGATTGCCGGTTCGGGGCTGGTGCAGACCGGTGCGCTCGAGCCGGTGGGGCGAGGGTTGTCCCGTTTATGGGCGGTGAGCCCAAAGATATCCCTGCTGCTGACACTGTTCGTCGGCGCCCTGCTCAGTGCATTCATAAACAATACCCCCATCGTCGTCCTCTTGTTGCCGATTCTAATCAGTGTCTCACTGCGAACGCGAACAACCACATCGGGGGTGCTCCTCCCCATGGGACTGGCCACACTACTGGGCGGAATGGCAACCACCATCGGAACCTCGACCAACCTCCTTGTGGTCGCTGTGGCGGCCGATATGGGCGTAGGGCCGATTCAGATGTTCGATTTTGCCTTTCCGGCAACTGTAGCAGGGGCCATCGGCCTGCTGTACCTCTGGCTCATCGCCCCCCGGCTGCTGCCTCAACGGAAACTCATCATGACCGACACCTCCCCCCGGGTATTTACAGCGCAGCTCATGATTCCGGAAGACAGTTACGGCGACGGCAAGACGCTAGCCAGCCTCATCAAAAAAACAGGCGGGACCATGAAGGTCAACCGGATTCGCAGAGGCCAGGAAGGGATCATGGTTCCCC
>CAYUBU010000102.1:0-4075 GCA_964443105.1 uncultured Nitrospirota bacterium | reverse complement strand
GCTTCTTAGTCCCCCTGTGTCCTTTCCGCCTGCAGTGAAATCCGGCTGATACCGGAGGCCCGGATCTTGTCGAGCACACTGAAAAGCTGCTGGTAGGAAAGTTGGCGCTCTCCAAAGAGCAAGACCTCCGGGTCATCCCGGCTCCCGGCCATCCGCTGCAGCAGCTCCGGCAATTCCTCCAGAGTAGTCGCCACTTCGTCCACATAGATTTCTCCGCTTTCCCGCACCGTCACAGAAAGCAAGGGCTGCTGGTCGATCATGGCTGAGGCAGACAGGGGCAGTTCCACCCGCAACCCGCGGTGTACCGCCATGGACAGCATGGCGTAGATGAAGAAGACCAGCAGGAGAAAAACGATGTCGATCAGCGGGAGCATCTCGATCCGGGCCTTTTTCCTGGGGGAAATGCGGACTTTCATCGGCCGGGCTCCTCGGGAGGCCGGGAACCGCCATTCCTCTTTTCATAGACGATTTCCAGCATGGTGGCATACTTTTCGATGGCATGGGCCGCATTTTCCACCCGTGAGTTGAAATAGTTGTATGGAAACACCGAGAGAATGGCGATTCCCAGGCCGGTGGCCGTGGTGATCAGCGCCTGGGCAATGCCCGCCGTGACCTCCTGCGGGTGTTCTATGCCGGTGGACCCGAGAACGTCGAAGGAGGTAATGATGCCGATGACTGTGCCGAAGATACCCAACAGAGGCGCCACGGTGATCATGGTGTCGAGCACCCCCAGGTAGCGCCGCATCCGCTTCAACTCGTCCACGGCCGCCGCTTCCATGGCCTTCACCATGGAGAAGTCCCGGTGCACAATCCCGCTGACGAGGACCCGAATGATGTAATCCTTTGAACCGGTCACTTTTTTACGCACCGCCTCCCAGTCGCCAGCACGGCAGAGGTCCATCACCTCCTCGAGTAAAGGCTGCTTGCGGCCTATGTCGGTGGCGGTCCAGAAAATAAGTCGGTCAACGATTACGGCGAGTGCCAAAATAGAACAGGCCAGAAGTGGGTACATCACCAACCCGCCGCTTTTGAAAATTTGAATCACTACTCGTCTCCTCTTGTCGAAGATATGGGTAAGAGAGCGGAAACCAGCGTGCCAAGGAAGCTGTACCTGAAACTCATTACCATGGTCTGATCGGATTGTCTGGATGCAGAATAGACGTTTTCCTATCACATAATCGATGGAATTTATAGCATTTTGTTGGGCTTACGCCGGTAGACCTTCAAGGCTCTAACCTGTTCAGCGTCCTGAACGAGACGGACCTGGCCTATTCCAGGGCGAATCGAATCGGCACCCGAACCCACGTGGCCACCGACTTATCGTTTCGTGTTCCCGGCTCAAAGATCCATTTTTCAACGGCTGCCACGGCTGCTTTGTCCAAAACGGCGTATCCAGAGGACGAAAAGACGCGCAACTCACCGACCCTACCATGTGGATCAACCAGAACTTCCAGGACAACTATCCCCTCATAACCCTGCCTTCTTGCCACGCGGGGGTAAAGGGGAGGGCGATTTACCCGGTAGAGTGGTGTGGCTTCGCGGACCACCTGTTCTACCACGGTCTCGGGTTCCCTGTCGACCGCCTCCTCGGTTTCCCCAGAAACAGACACGACCTTCCGAGGCTCTTCCAACGGCTCCGGCTGCCCGGGAGTTTCTGGCTCGGCCGGCGGACGGCGAATACTCTCTTTTATGGGGATGTCTTTTTGTTCCCGCTTATTTGGTGTTGCCTGTATCTCTCTCGGGGCAATGGCCCTGCTGTCCAGCATTATCGGTTCTTGCGGCTCGATTGGGGGCTTTTCAACGGCGGGTGGCTCCGGGTGCCGGTAGCCGAGAGAGAGGGTGATGACACGGTGCCCGGTCGGGCCGAAAGGCTTCTTCTGTATTGGCGGTAAGTTCACCAGCAGCAGGAGGCCGTGGACGCCGAGAGCAACTGTTAAGGCGAAGAGCATGCGCGCCATGGTTGTCGAACCGTTTCTGACTGCAGCCGGATTCGACCCAGCCCTATTGAATGAATACATTTTTGCCTGGGAGTCGCTGCGGTCGCCAAGAACATCCGGATTTCGACGTCCTGCCTGTATTCGCGGTGTCCTAAATCGTCGGGCCAACCGGCGAATCTGCGTCAACGGCTGTAGGGAAACCGTCATTAGCGAGGAAGGGCGTCAATATGGAGACGACGTGCGCCCTGCGAAGCCTGTCCACAAGCACCTGTCTCCCGGAGAAAGGCGCCGTTTCCGCATGGGTTTCCCTCAATCTTTTTCGGCCGTCACGCAGTGCCATGTTCTTGTTATTTCACAAAACACGCAATAATATCGCTGACTGAGTCCGGAAGGACTGAATCTTTATACCCTGAGACTGCCGCCCTCACCGGGTCCTCATCTTAGTCCAACCGTTATTCTAAATCAAGCTTGAAGAGCCGTTGTATCACGGGTGTAATAACTCCGCCTCATCAATTCTCTCTTGTGGCTAAGGAAGACCTATTCACGACTCTTAAACAGCCGGTGCCTCAGCTGGGCGCGGCTGGTGGCTCGATTACTAAAACAACCACCGTTATCATAAAGGGACCAGAAATGTGCCCTTGGGCGAGCGTCTTTCATCAGGGACAGGAATATTTTGGAACGCCGTGAGAGAGTAAAAAGCGGATACCGTGAGATTGAGAAGAAGAAATAGTTGGAGAATGGCTCTTCTGGCTTGATTCGGGATAAAGGGCGGACTATGCTGCAGTCCCATGATTTTAGCTTGGAGAATAAACTCGATTGTCTAAAGATGCTTGAAGACATTCAAATTCTGGGGTATGCTTTTTTCGGCTGGTGACGAGTAGATCCGTTTTGTGTTCTTGCCTGCTTCATAAATTTTGCCGATCCACTCAAAAATCACAGGGGGTGACCATGGACAAACTTCTCAGGATTAACATGGGGGCTAAGGGGGGACCGAAGTCCACTGAGGAACCAATCGGCGCCTATGCCGGCCTCGGAGGGAGGTCTCTTACGACGGCCATTGTCTTCAAGGAGGTCCCGCCGCTGTGCCATCCCCTGGGGGCGGAGAACAAGCTGGTCATCGCGCCGGGGATGTTGAGCGGGAGTCCGGCCGCCATGTCGGGACGAATTTCGGTGGGTTGCAAGAGCCCCCTGACCGGGGGCATCAAGGAGTCCAACTCCGGCGGACAGGCCGCTCAGGTTCTGGCGCGCTTGGGCTATGCCGCTGTCGTCCTGGAGGGAAAGCCCGCCGATGACGGGCTGTACAAAATTCTCATCAACAAGGACGGCGTCCAGATCATCCGGGACGACAGTCTCAAGATGCTTCCCAATTACGACCTCATTGAAAAAATCAAAGAGAAATACGGCGACAAAGTCGCCTGCATGTCCATTGGTCCTGCCGGCGAGATGAAGATGGGCGCCGCTACGGTGGCCTGTACCGACATGGAGTTTCGGCCGACCCGGCATGCCGGGCGAGGCGGCGTGGGAGCGGTGATGGGCGCCAAAGGGGTGAAAGTCATCGTCATGGACGATGCCGGCCTGAAGATGCGAAGCGCCAAGGATCCGGAGAAATTCAAAGCAGCCAACAAAGAGTTCGTTCAGGGACTTCAGAAGCACGCGGTGACCGGTCAGGCCCTGCCGGCCTTCGGTACCAATGTCTTGACCAATATTCTGAACGAAGTCGGGGGTTATCCAACCTACAATTTCAAGCAGGGCAACTTCGACGGTGCCGCCAAAATCAGCGGCGAAACTCTGGCTGCCCTTGAAAAAGAACGGGGCGGGAATCCGACCCATGGCTGTCACCGGGGATGCGTCATTCGCTGCTCCGGGATTTACAACGACAAAGACGGCCATTTTCTGACCAAACAGCCCGAATACGAGACGGTCTGGTCCCACGGCGGGCATTGTGGGATCGACGACATGGACAAGATCGCGCAGCTCGATTTTATGGACGACAACTACGGGCTGGATACGATCGAAATGGGAGCTGCCATCGGCGTGGCTATGGAAGCCGGTCTGATCGAATTCGGCGATGCCGACGGTGCCATCGGGCTCGTGGATGAAGTAGGCAAGGGGACGCACCTGGGCCGGATTCTCGGTAA
>CAYUBU010000101.1:0-4492 GCA_964443105.1 uncultured Nitrospirota bacterium | reverse complement strand
CGCCTATTTTATGTTCCTGATGGCTCAACATGACCAACCTCCGCCCTCATCAGACTCCTGGCCTGGAAGAAGGGACGGGGAAAAGGGAGGGAGCGAGGGAGCGTCGGAACCTGATTCTGGAGGCAGCAGCCCTTTCAGGTTCCGGTACATGGGACAGGAAACGAATCCGAAAGGCCGCTTCTCATTATTTCTGCCCGTAGCGTTTCTTGAACTTCTCAACCTTCCCGGCGGCATCAACGAGTTTCTGTTTCCCAGTATAAAAGGGATGGCAGTTGGAGCAGATGTCTATCGTTCTGCTGTCGGTGGTGGATTTTGTATTGTACTCAGCCCCACAGGCGCAGGTAAATGTCGCTTCCTTGTATTCCGGATGAAAATCTTTCTTCATTGCCTTGTTTTTCCTCCTGACTCGGTATTCTCAATATCGGTAAAATGAACAGGATTATCTATCACAATATCGATGTGAAGTCCAATGGTGTGGTTCAAGGTTCAAGGTTCAAGGTTCAAGGTTCAAGGTTCAAGGTTCAAGGTTCAAGGTTCAAGGTTCAAGGTTCAAGGTTCAAGGTTCAAGGAAGAGTATAATTTTTTGACGCTGATTGTGTGGAAGCAATGTTGAACCCTAAACGTTGAACGTTGAACTTTAGCCAGACAGATTCCAGATTCCAAATTCAAAACAGCAATCCAAAATCCAAGATACAACATCCAAAATTAAGTCTCACGTCCGCTTGCTTCACTCAGGAGAATAATTCCAAATTCTTCTTCGACTGAGCTCAGGGCAGCCAGGGCAGGATGCCTACGCTTTTCCCCGTTTCTCCGTTTCCCCGATTCTCCGCGTCCGCTCTTTCGCCCATGCGCCCATGCGCCCCCTCACCCATACGCCCCATCCCCGTGTCACGCCGTCTGCATTATCCCGTTCTCCACTTCGCGGCATTCATGGTGTTGGCCATGAGCATCGCCCGGGTCATGGGGCCAACACCTCCCGGAACCGGTGTGTACCAGCTGGCCGTGTCCACAACGTCAGGAGACACGTCACCCACCAGAGTGTAGCCCTTTTTCTCGAAATCGCTGATCCGGGCGGGGTCCCCGGTGATCACTTCGGGGGACTCCGCCAGGCCTATGGAGTTCATCCCAACGTCTATGACCGTCGCCCCTTCCTTGATCCAATGCTTTTCAACCATTAAAGGCCGTCCCACAGCAGCGACAACGATATCCGCTTCTCTGACAACTCCAGGGAGATCGGGCGTTCTGGAATGACAGATGGTAACGGTGGCATGCCTGTGCAGCAGAAGCAGGGCCATGGGTTTGCCCACGATATCACTCCTGCCGATGACCACGGCCCGAGTGCCATGGGGGTCCACTCCCGATTCGTCCAGCATTCTCATAACCCCGGTGGGTGTACAGGGCATGAGAACTTCCCGGTCCCCCCGAACCAGACGGCCCACATTGATGGGGTGAAAACCATCGACGTCCTTGGCCGGGTCGATTCGGTCGAGAACGGATATCGTGTCCACACCGTCGGGAAGAGGAAGCTGGACGAGGATTCCATCCACAACTTCATCGTGGTTAAGACGGTCCACCAGGTCGAGTATCTCCCCGGTGGGTGTATCGGCCGACAACCGGTGTGAAAAGGATTCTATTCCACAACGCCCGCAATCCTTTATCTTCATGCGGACATAGACGGATGATGCCGGATCCTCTCCAACGAGGACTACCGCCAATCCGGGAGCCCGGCCGTGTTTCGAAACGAAACCCTCCGTTTCCGTCTTGACCTCTGCCAGCACCTTGGCGGCGATTTCATTACCATCGATTATCCTGGCTTTTCCCATGGTTCTTCTCCGTTTCGCGTTTCAGGTTTCAATTTTCGTGAACGAGCCCGTGAACGCACCCGAGCCCGGGTTTGTTCGATATTCTATATTCCACATTCCAGATCAAAGAACAAAGATCAAAGAGCGAAGAACAAACGCCTGTCACTGCGAGGAGCACCGAGTCAGGTTGAGGACGACGTGGCAATCTCAGGTTAACAACTCAGCGACTGAGTCAGTCTCGGCTTGCTGAGATTGCTTCACGACCCAACCGGTTCGCAATGACTGCGTACTTTTCCGCGTCCCCGTGTCCCCGTATCTCGCCCATGCGCCCATGCTCCCCCTCGCCCAATCGCCCCGTCTCTCAGTCGCGGAGTCGTTCATTACCGACATGCCTACAAGGTCAGTGTAGCGCCTTTCAGGGTCCGCACGGTGAAAATCCCGGTTTCGGTCTGAAACTCAACCGTTCTTCCCATATTCCCGCCTGTATCCTGACCTGCCAGGGTAACACCATAGAATTTCAGGGTCTTGACCGCCGCGAGCGAGTTCCTCGGACCTATCCTCCGGCTGATGCCCCGGGAGCCGCCGGGAAACATCTCAGCACCGCCGGCCATCTTCGCTGTAAGATCACGGGGGAAGATCGATCTTTCCTCAAGGTCTTTGAGCATGGCCGTGATTGCGGTGTCCGCGTATTTCCCCGGTTTTTCGATCTCATCCCTGTCAAAAGCCAATGGCAGCATAACATGAGCCATCGCACCCAATCGAGCCTTCTCGCAGTAAAGGACGATGGCTACGCACGAACCCAGTCCATATGTTATCAGGTGTTGGGGCGCCTGGGCGATTTTGTATTCCGAGATCCCGACGATGGCCGGATTCATTGGCCAGATCTCAACCTGACTGAGGCCTCCAGAAAAAGCTCAATGCTGCCTGGATCGGGAATAATAATGGCCTTTACCAGGCTATCGCCGGTTTGGTCCTTTAACCGGGAGACCAGGGCCAGGACCTCGTCAGTGTGTGATCCGATCTCCGCCAGGATAGTATCAAGTATCGCACCCGCCATATCCTTGACGGTGATGGGGGGAAGGTTGATCAGCAGACGCCCGGAAAGACGCGACAACACCGTTATAAACGCACCTGAAAGGATATTTCCGGTTTCGGTGAAGGCGGAGTCCACCAGCTCCATACTGGCCTCACTGCTGTCCTGAAAGAGCAGATTCTCCAGATCATTCCTTCCACCGTCGGGAAACAGAAGCAGGATGTTTCCTTCCACGTCACCCTGAAAGGGAACGAGGACCCCTACTGCCGGGGCGTCCAGTCCACCGAACAGAGCAGGAACGTCTCCCAGCGGGAGTGTGAACACCTCTGGCGGCGCCACAACGACCTCTACTCCGGCAAGCCTGGACAGCGCGAAACCTGCCTGAGCGGCACCCAAAGAACAGATCGCCCTTATGTTATCCTTGTCCCCTTGACTCAGGGATCGCAGCGAGGTAAGGATCTCATCCATTTCTAAACGAGGTGACCGAGATCGAGAACGGGAACAATCCTTCCATCCCCCAGAACCGTCATCCCCGAATATCGTTCAAGATGGTGCAGAGGGTAACACATGGGCTTGACAACTATGTCCTCCTGCCCGGAGATGTCATCCACGACAATTCCCGCTATCCTGTTGGTGACCTCGACGAGGACCACTGTCAGAAGCTGTTTGTCGTTTAATGCACCCGGCAGGGACAGCATCTCTCTGAGTTCATACAGCGGAACGAGGTCCTCATCTATCGTTAAATAGTAGTGGCCCTGACTTTCCTTGATCTGATCCAGATCAATGCGGACGGTTCGCACCACACGGGTAATGGGAATGGCGAAAAGATGCTCCTTGAGATTGATCAGCAGAATCTTGACTATGGCCACGGTAAGAGGCACCTTCAGGGTAAATGTGGTTCCTTCACCCGTACTGCTGATAATGGAGAGCGTCCCTCCCAGGGATTCGATGACGGACTGGACAACATCCATTCCCACACCCCGGCCTGATACGTCAGTCACCTTGTCAGCGGTGGAGAAACCCGGCCTGCAGACGAGCATCACTGTTTCCTCGTCACTCATCACCTCCGCCTGATCCCTCGTAATAACATGCTTCTCGACAGCCTTCGCCTTGATTTTGTCAAGGTCCATGCCCTGGCCATCGTCTATTAACTCAATGTGAACCATGTCCCTTTCGCGGTAGGCTCGGAGTTTGATCAGGGCGCTTTTTCCCTTACCCGATTTTTTTCTTTTTCCCGCCGTCTCAATACCATGATCCACGGCGTTTCTCAGAATGTGGATGAGGGGATCGCCCAACTCTTCGAGGACGGCCCGATCCAGCTCGATCTCCGCCCCCTCCACTTCCAGCGTCACATCCTTGCCACCCTTCTTGCCCAGGTCCCTGACGACCCTCGGAAGCCTTTGGGTGACCGTCTCGAGGGGATCCATCCGAACTTTCATCACCTCACCGTGCAGCCCTCCCACCAGGTGGTCAAGCCTGGTAAGCACCTGGTCGGCCACCTGGGAGTCCGATTCACGGTAAAGTTCCTTGAGCCGGCTTTTTGTAACAATGAGCTCTCCCACAAGGTTAATGAAGGTATCGAGCAATGCCGTGTTTATTCGGACAGTTTTTCCCGACGTGGCCGCTGGGGGGGAAGTGACCGGAGAGGCCGGTTCGG
>CAYUBU010000100.1:0-7628 GCA_964443105.1 uncultured Nitrospirota bacterium | reverse complement strand
CCTGATACGATCGGATTCGGCCATGTTCATTGTTCTCGGTGACGACAGAGAGCAGGTGGAAGCTGTCTATTGCGCGGGAGAATTGGCGCCCGAGCCTCTGGATCCCGAGACCCGGATTTCCGGCAGACTTGCCGGACTCGTCGCGTCCCATGGGCTGCTGAATTGGGGGGACAATGAAGGGGAAGATGCAGCGCCGGAGCTTCCGGTTACAGTACCGGAGCATCGTCACCTTCTCGCGGTGTCCATGGACCAGGAGAACTCCGTCGGTATCCTGGTGCTGATGAACCGTGAGAAGAACAAGCGTTTCTGCAAGGAAGAGGAAGATCTCCTGCTGATCTATTCCGTTCAGACGGCCCTGGCCATCGACAACGCTATTTTGCACCAGCGCACCAAGCAGCTTGCCATTACCGATGGGCTGACGGAAGTTCTAAACCATCGGGAATTCCAGAACAAGTTGGAGGAGGAGGTTCGCCGCTGTATCCGGTACCGGCGCATTTTCTCGGTCCTCATGATTGATATCGATCACTTCAAGATATTCAATGACACCTTCGGCCATCCTATGGGAGACAAGGTTCTCCAGGGTGTTGCCAGGGCGATTGGGGATTCCATACGAAATGTAGATATGGCGGCACGATACGGCGGAGAAGAATTTGCTGTCATCCTCCCCGAGACCTCGAGTCAGCGTGCGACCGTTGTTGCGGAACGCATCCGGGACAAAATTGCGCAGAAGTCGTTCAGCAAATCACTGGGGGAAGAAGACTTCTTTACCACGGTCAGTATCGGGATCTCCTCCTATCCGGAAGACGGCGTGACCCGGGAGGAGCTGATCGCCAAATCTGATCAGGCGCTCTATTTCGCCAAAGAGCAGGGCAGAAACCGGGTGTACAAATACGACGATGCGCTGCGGGCGATGGTGGAGAAGAAAGAGCAGGTTGCCACAGAAGTGCCGGAAGTCTCTCGCCTGAATGTGATCCGGGACCTGGCGGCCGTCATCGATGCCAAGAACGTTTTCGGCCGTGGGCACTCGGAAGAAAGCGTCAAGCATGCCGTCGCCCTGGCCAAGAAACTGGAACTTCCGGAGGAAGAAATCGAAAGTATTCGCCTGGCAACCCTGCTCCATGATATCGGAGCCGTCAGTATACCGAACAGGATCATCAACAAGCCTGCCCCTCTCACGGCAGAGGAGCGCCGAATCGTAAAGAATCACCCGAACCTGGGCGCCATGATACTGCAGAAGGCGAGCCAGTTGGAAAACATCATTCCCGCCATCCTCCACCATCATGAACAATATGACGGGGAGGGATACCCCAACGGCCTCAAAGGTGAGGCAATCCCGATTTCAGCCCGCATCATCTCTTTGGTCGAGGCGTATCAGGCAATGATCTCCGACCGATCCTACAGGCAGCGTTTGTCCCAGGAGGCGGCTCTGGAAGAACTGAAGAAAAACGCAGGGACGCAGTTTGACCCCAAGCTGATCGATCTGTTTGTGGAGATGATCGGTTAGTTCCTTCGCATCGACGGCGATCAAGAGCCCCCCGATGTCTGAGCATCGCAAACTACCGGCTGTTCCAATTCCGGGATATCCGGATCCCATATTACATCTTCATGAAGAAAGCCCCGGTTCGCCCGGATCCGCCCAGGGATAGGCCCGTGCACGGCCAGGTCCCGGAGGTCATGGATGACGGGAACCTGATTGAGTTGGACCTCGGCTCCTACCGCCAAGTATACAGCCTCAACCGGGGCCGTGAGACAGCGGGGGCAAGGGGATCTTTTTGTTGAACCGGGCCATCTGATTCTCCTTGTGCAAACCATATCGACTCTATACAATATCTCCGGGCTGGATAAAAGGGCGTTCCTGCAACCCGGGACTGCCCGGCCCCGCCGCCGCGGTTACGAAAAGGGAGTGAATCCCGTTGTTTCGACCGTTCAAACAGATTCAGATGGCCACATTTATCGACCGGCCGAACCGTTTCGTTGTGAACTGCCGCATTGATGGGAAGAAAGAACGGGTTCACCTGCCCAATCCGGGCAAACTGCGGGAGCTGCTGCTCCCCGAATCGACGCTCTACCTCAGCGAAGCGACCCAGGCGACCGGCCGCAAGACGCGATACACCGCCGTGGCTGTGGAAAGAGACGGACGCCCCGTCTTTCTGCATACCCACCTGACGAACCAGGTCGCCCGGCTCTTGATTGAGGCGGGGCGGGTGCCCGGTCTTGAGGCCTACAGAGTCATCCGTCCTGAAGTGACCGTCGGCCACAGCCGGTTTGACTTCCTCCTCGGCGACGGAAGTCACGATTTTCTTCTGGAGGTGAAATCGTGCACGCTTTTCGGGAAAAAAATTGCCATGTTTCCCGACGCGATTACCGCCCGGGGCCGGCGGCATCTGGAAATGCTTGCTGAAAGCGGCCGTGACGGCCTCCGAGGCGGCGTACTCTTTGTCATTCATTCCCCCCGGGCCCGGTTCTTCATGCCCGAGTATCATACCGATTTCCAATTTGCCACCACCCTATTGACGTTGAAAGACGAGCTTTTTGTCCGGGCTGTCGGAGTGGAGTGGAACAAGGAGCTGGTCTTGGGACGAAAAGTCCGGGACCTTGAGATCCCCTGGCCCCTCATCGAACAAGAGTCTCGGGATCGGGGAAGTTATATCATCATTTTGAAACTCGCAAGAACCCGACGGCTCAAGATCGGTGCGCTGGGAGATGTCCTGTTTCCAAAGGGATATTACCTATACGTGGGGTCGGCCATGAAGAATCTCGATAAAAGAGTCCGAAGGCACCAGCAGCGGCGGAAAAACCTTTTCTGGCATATCGATTATCTCCGGGAATCTGCCGAATTCTGCGCGGTCCTTCCTGTGCGTGCCAGTGTCTCCCTGGAGTGCCCCATGGCTGCCGCAGTCCGGAAGATCTCCGACTGGACGATCCCCGATTTCGGGGCTTCCGATTGCCGTTGCGGGTCCCATCTTTTTGGCATGGCCGGGGATCCCCGCCAGTCGCCCGGCTTCATCGATCTGATTCAGTACTATCGTATCGATCGTCTGGAAGAGGGACTCGGGGGGTACAGCACCTGATTCACCCGCTGGAGACCGTGGGATATGAGCAATCATCTTGATCGAATTGTCATCGTACTGAACCGTCCCATTCATCCGGGGAATGTCGGGTCTGTGGCCCGGGCGATGAAGAACATGGGGCTTCGCAGCCTTCGCATTGTGGAGGGCTGTGATTTGACCGATGACCGGGCCCGATGGATGGCGGTTGCCGCCAAAGAGATTCTTGATCGCGCCGTCGTTTTTCAGGATCTCAAGGCGGGGGTTGCCGATTGCAGCCTCGTCATCGGAACGGTGCCCCCCGACCGTCCCCGATTTCAACAGGAAACATACCCGGCACGGGAGATGGCCCGGCGAATTCGTTTTCGCCACCCCGATGATCGTGTGGCCATCATCTTCGGTCCTGAAGACCATGGTCTTGCCAACAGAGAACTGGACCTGTGCCATGAATTCGTCTCGATTCCGTCCCATCGGGCCTATCCTTCCCTTAACATTTCCCATGCCGTCATGGTGATCGCCTACGAGATCTCCCTTTCGTCACAGGAAGAAAGCCCGGATTCCGACCGGCCCGCCGCTTCGGCTAAACAGGTGGAGCAGATGTACCAGCATCTGGAGGAAACCCTGTTGGAAATCGGATTTCTCGATTCCGAAAATCCCCTGCACATCATGAGGGATCTTCGCCGCATCTTCAGCCGGGCTCGATTGGACGCGCGGGAGGTCAAAATTGTGCGGGGAATCTGCCGCCAGATCGATTGGGCCGCCGGTCAGAGGCGGCGCTGAGCGACACGGGGCAAAAACAGTTTGGCAACCTCGAATTGTTATGTTATGCTTCAGGCTCAACATGTTGATTTTAAAGTGATTAAGGCGGGGCATATCGTGCGGCCTTGGGGGAGGGTCCATCTCTTTCCCTGAGGTTCCCCTCCGTTGTGGGAGGCGGGGATTAATTGAGATCGCCGGGATTTCTTGTCTTGCCGCAGCGTCAGGTCCGGGGAGAATGAAAAAGTCTGGATCCAAAGGTAAAGCACAACGGAGAGAGGAGGACAGGGGATCCCGTAATGGCCGGGCGATGCTGATGCTGACCTTTTTTCTCTCCGCCCTCTTTCTCGTGTTTACGGCGCTGCTCGGGGACAAGAGTCTTTTCGAGCTGCAGCGTATGCGGATGGACAAACAGTCGTGGATTGAAAAGAACACGGCTCTGGCCGAGGAGAACACGATCTTGCAGGAGAAGATCCAGGCTGCCCGAAAAGATCCCCTGGTTGTGGAAAAAATCGCCCGGGAAGAGCTGGGGCTTGTCCGGGAGAATGAGGTGATCTATCTTTTTGATCCCCGTGAAATCAGTGAGGAAAAGGACAAAGGCCCGAAATAGAGACCGGCATTCGGAGCCGGCACGGGTGGAGAGGAGATCGACCTCGTGAAGAAATCGGAAAATCCCATTTACCTTTCTATTATCTGGCATATGCACCAGCCTTACTACAAGGACCTGGTCAAGGGAGAGTACCGCCTTCCCTGGGTCAGAATGCATGGGATCAAAGATTATTTTGACATGGTCTCCATGCTGCGGGAATTTCCGTCGATCCGCCAGAACTTCAATCTTGTGCCCTGCCTTCTTGAGCAAATTCTCGATTACGCCGAGGGGAACGCCAGCGACCTCTTCATGGACCTCACGCTCAAAGAGGCCAAATCGCTGACGGAGAAGGAGAAGACCGAAATCCTCCACAGTTTCTTCTTTGCTGAATGGGAGAATATGATCAAACCCTATCCCCGCTACTGGCATCTGCTCAAGAAACGGGGATTCAAGGCCGACGAGGCACACCTCAAGCGGGTGCTGAAAATCTTCACCCCTCAGGACTTCCTCGATCTGCAGGTTTACTTCAATCTGACCTGGTTTGATCCTCTCTTCAAGCGGACCGATCCCTTTCTCCAGTCCCTCCTGGAGAAGGGAGAAGGATTTACGGAAGAGGAAAAGCGGCGTCTCCTGGAAAAGCAGATCGCCGTGATGGGGTCGATTGTCCCGGAATACCGGGCCCTTTCGGAGGCGGGCCAGATCGAGATTTCCACGACCCCCTTTTATCATCCCATTCTGCCCCTGGTCTGCAACACGAACCGCGCCAGGGAGTCCTGTCCCCAGATCCATCTGCCGCGGCACCAGTTCATACATCCCGAAGACGCCCGAGAGCAGGTTGATCTGGCTGTCGCCTACCACGAGAAACTGTTCGGAAAACCACCGGTAGGGATGTGGCCTTCAGAGGGGTCGGTCTCGGAGGAAGTGGTCCCGATTATTGCTGATTCCGGTATCCAATGGATTGCCACGGATGAAGAAATCCTGGAATGTTCCCTGCTCAAATGCGACGGGAGGAAGAAACAGGAGAAAAAGGATTTTCTCTACAAACCGTACCGGGTGGAAGTGGACGGCCGGAGCCTGGCGATTCTTTTTCGGGATCATGGTCTCTCCGACCTGATCGGTTTTGTCTACGCCAAGTGGAATCCGAAAGATGCGGTCACCGATTTTCTCCATCACCTCCACCAGATCAGGGCCGCGACCATTGGCAGCCAGCAGGCGCCCTTGGTCACGGTGATCCTGGACGGCGAGAATGCCTGGGAGTATTACAAGAACGACGGCTGGGACTTCTTTACGGAACTCTATACACGCCTGAGCGGGGATCCATTGATAGAAACGACGACAGTTGAAAGTTATCTGGCCCAGTTCCCTCCCCGGGACCAATTGGGTTACCTGCATCCCGGTTCATGGATCAATCACAATTACCGTGTCTGGATCGGCCATGAAGAGGACAATACATCCTGGGATTATCTCCACGAGACCCGGGAGTTTCTGGTCCGCACGGAGCGGGAGAAGAAGGACAAAATTGATCCCGATAAACTTGCCATGGCCTGGCGGGAAATCTACATTGCCGAAGGGAGTGACTGGAACTGGTGGTACGGCGACGATCACGGGTCCGCCAACGACAAGGATTTCGACGAACTGTACCGGAAACATTTGGCCAACGTTTATTCCCTCATGGGAGAGAACCCGCCGGACAAACTCTTCCTGCCGATCATTCAGGAAAAACGTCCCGAGCTGACGACCGAGATTACTTCCTTTATCCACCCCGTTATCGACGGTAATGTAACCAATTACTACGAGTGGCTGCCGGCGGCGCTCTACGACATATCCACCGTCGGCGGCACCATGCATCAGGCGGACTCCATCATCCGGCGGATCTATTACGGATTCGACTCGGAAAAACTCTTTCTCCGTTTGGATCCGACACGAAGGCTGGAAAAGAAATTCCTCCAGGACCTGACCTTTCATATCCATTTCATCGACCCGAAAGAGACGCGCATCCGTCTCGAATTTGCCGACGGGAAAATTGCAGCCCATTTTTATCATAAGGAAGAAGAGAAGGTTTCCATTGCCGAGGTAGCTCAGGACCGGGTCATCGAGATCGCCATTCCCTTTGAATTGCTCAATGTGGCCGTCAACGCCCATGTTAACTTTTTTGTGCTGGTGAAACGGAAGACCGTAGAGTTGGAGAAATGGCCCCTGGGTGCCTATCTTTCCTTTCGGGTCCCTTCGGAACATTTCGAATCCATCATGTGGAGTGTGTGACCCACAGTCCCTGAGGGAAGAGCCGCCGTCACTGAGTACGACGGGGGGAGGAATCTGTGCAGAAATCGCTGATCGGCGTCGATCTGGGTGGTACCAATATCCGCGTCGCCGCTGTTTCCATGCAGGGTAAAGTGCTGCACTCTCGGAAAGAGAGCACCGACCCGGAGCAGGGCAGGGAACTGGTGATTCGGAAACTGCTCGGCATGCTGGACGACACAGTACAGCTGGAAAAGGAAGCGCGTAGAAAACCGGTGGCCGTCGGAATCGGCGCCCCGGGCGTGATCTTCGTCAAGCGGGGGATCATCGTCTCCTCACCCAATCTGCCCGACTGGATTCAGGTTCCCCTAAAGCGTATTGTCAGCCGAAAGATTGATCTGCCGGTGGTCATCGAAAATGACGCCAATGCCGCGGCCTTTGGTGAGAAATGGGTGGGCACCGGCAAGGGAGCGAGCAGCCTGATCTGCATCACCCTCGGTACGGGGGTGGGAGGCGGCATTGTTCTCAACGGCGAAGTCTGGCACGGTGAGGACGGCATGGCCGCGGAGCTGGGTCACACCACCGTCAATCCCGACGGTCCCCAATGCAAATGCGGGAATACGGGGTGTCTTGAGGTCTATGCCTCGGCAACAGGCATTGTCGGTGAGGTCAAGCGCCATTTGAAGCGGGAAGACTCGGTGCTGAAGAAGAGCTTTCAGGGCCGGGAGGATGTCTTCCGGTCGGAGGATGTGTTTCGGGCGGCGAAGGCCGGGGATATGGTCTGCCTGCGGGTGATCCATCAAATGGGGCGTTATCTGGGGATCGGTATTGCCAGTTTTGTGAATATATTCAACCCCGATATGATCGTGCTGAGCGGCGGTGTCACGGCCGCCTGGGATGACTTCATTGACATCGTCGAAGAAGAGGTTCACGTCAGGGCTTTTGAAGTTCCCCGGAAACGGGCTGTCATACGGAAAGCCAAGCTCGGTGATCAGGCT
>CAYUBU010000099.1:0-6763 GCA_964443105.1 uncultured Nitrospirota bacterium | reverse complement strand
GCCCTGGTGGTCGATTTTTCCGTCCGGAAAGGGCGGGCCCAGGTACTCTGCAACCAGATCAAAATGGAGGTCCCGCTGGATCGGCTGCAGCCCGTAGCCCCGGTACCAGAGGCGACGGAGGTGGAGCTGAACCTCGACAGCGATAGCAGTCCGGCGGAGTCCATTTCCCCCTCGATCAATCTGGTGGGACTGCGAGCCGACGAGGCGCGGCGGAAGACGGAAGCCTATGTCGATACAGCACACCTGGGGCATCTGCGCCATATTCAGATCATTCACGGGTTCGGAACGGGCACGCTCAGGGCCGTGGTTGCCGAGACTCTGCGGTCCCACCCCCTGGTTGCCGGGTTCCGGAGCGGCAGTTCGGAAGAAGGAGGCGGCGGGGTGACGGTCGTGGAACTGACCTCCTAAAGGGTGTCGAAACGATGCGGTATCAGGAAGAACTGATCAACCAGATCAAACAGGACAACGATATTGTGGATGTCATATCCAATTACGTCTCCCTGAAGAAGGGGGGGGCCAACTACAAGGGGCTCTGTCCCTTTCACTCGGAGAAGACCCCGTCGTTCACGGTCAACCCGGCCAAGCAGATTTTTCACTGCTTCGGATGCGGCGAAGGAGGCGACATCCTGAGCTTCCTCATGAAGAAGGAAAACATGCCCTTTCCCGAAGCCCTTCAGGGGCTGGCGGAGCGGTGCGGCCGTCCGCTGCCGGCGGAGGCCGCTGTGCTGGAAGATCCGGCGAGACAAAAGGAAAAGAAACGGATCTTTGAAATCAACGGGGTGGCCATGGCGTTTTTTCTCGAAGCCTGCGCCCGGAACAGTGCGGCACAGGCCTACCTGAAGCGCCGGGGTGTTTCTGAGAGTACGGCTCAGGTGTTCAACCTGGGCTACGCCCCGGACTCATGGGACGGCCTCCGCAACCATCTCAAGCAGCAGGGCTTCCAGGATGGGGAGATGGAGCGAGCCGGCCTGATACTCCCCAAGAACAAGGGGACCGGCTATTACGACCGATTCCGGAACAGGATCATCTTCCCCATCGTCGACATCCAGGAGCGGGTAATCGGCTTCGGCGGCCGGGTCATGGACGATGGGATGCCCAAGTATCTCAACTCTCCTGAAACTCTGGTCTTCGACAAGGGGGCCAACCTCTACGGACTCCATCTCGCCACCGAGGCGATCCGCAAGCAGGACTATGCCCTGCTCGTAGAAGGCTACATGGATGTCATTACCGCCTATCAGGAGGGGATCCAAAATGTGGTGGCCACCCTGGGGACCGCCCTGACCCAGAAACACCTCAAGCGATTGAGAAGGTATACCCGCCATCTGGCGCTCTTTTTCGATTCCGATGACGCCGGCTTCAAAGCCGCCGAGCGCTGTTTTGATCTCTGCGTCCCCGAAAGGGTGAAAGTGAAGGTGGTGACCCTGGATCGGGGCGAAGACCCCGACAGTTTCCTTAAAAAATCAGGGCGGCCCGGTTTCTCGGAGAAAATGGCCGAAGCCCGGCCCATTATGGACTTCATGATTCATCAGGTGATGGGGGATGGGGCGCCGGAGAGTCTGGAAGGAAAGGTTGAAGCCGCGGCCCGCTTGAAACCGATGCTTGCGGCCATCACCGATCCCATCGAACAGGAGCTCTACATCAAAGAGGTGGCCGCACGGATGGGCCTGGAACCGGCCACCCTGAAGCAGACCGTGCTGGCCCCAAGGCGGAAGGCCGGCGGCACAGACCGGACACAACAGGAACCAAAGGCAAAGGGGGCCCCTATTCCGGCAATGGAAGGGAAGTTTCTCGGCCTACTCCTGAGCTATCCCCAGATCCTCCCGAAAATCAGGGAGGCGATCGCCACGGAGGATTTTACCCATTCCGGCCTCCGGGCCGCCGTTTCCCGCTTGCTGGAACTCCCGGAAGAGGAAATGACACAGGACAACCTGCACACGCTGATTCTGCAGGAGGATCGCAGTCTGGAACGCCAGGTTTCAAAATTTTCCTTCGAAGGCGAGAAGAGCGATGCTTTCGACGTTCAGGCGGAAGCGGAGGGATTTGTGCAGAGCCTTCGGCTCAACCGGCTGAAACAAGAGCTGAAAGAACTTCAGCAGGAGATCAAATCTGCCGAGAAAGCAGAGAGGCATGATGAAGTCAAGGTTCTTATGGCGAAACAGAGGGACCTTAAAAGCGAGGTTGAAAGCATCAAACGTCTTCAGCAGACAACCGTCAGGGCTGATGGAAGGAGTCACACGGCATGGCCATAAAACTAAAGAAGATCGCGGAAGTCAAGCAGCTCATCATCGTGGGGAAAGAAAAAGGTTTCGTGACCTATGATGAACTCAACGAAGCGCTGCCTGAGGATATGGTGAACTCGGAGCAGATCGACGAGCTGATCATGCTCTTGTCGGAAATGAGTATCGATGTAACCGACACCCCCCAGGGAGCGAGTACCGCGACCAAAAGCAGCTCCGACGATGACGATGGGAAAGTCCTGGATGAGGTCGATTTCAAGGAGAGCGAAGAAGAATCCCCCGAACTCCACCTCGATCTTTCCCCCGGCGCCCTTGGCAAGACCGATGATCCCGTTCGTCTCTACTTAAAAGAGATGGGCACCATCCCCCTTTTGGACCGGGAAGGGGAGGTCCGAATCGCCAAGAAAATCGAAGCCGGACAGAAGCGCCGGACCGCAGTGCTGACCGATTCCCCTTTCGTGGTCCCCATGGTGATTTCCCTGGGGAAAAGGCTGGAAAAGGGGAAGCTCCATGTCCACGATATGGTCTGCGGTGCCGAGGAGGATTACGAATCTCTGGCTCCCGCCATGTCCGACAGTGATCTCGAAGAACAAACCCTTTCCATCATCGTCCAGGTCAGGGAATATCATGACGCACTCGTTTATCTCCAGGGGCGCCTCAAAGACCCCCGGATCAAACGGAAGGAAACCCGGCAGAAGTATGAGAGTGACATTGAGGAGGTGCAGCAGAAGATCGGCGCCCTGGTGAGTCAGATGAATTTTCACCCCGACGTCATTGAAAGCTTCACCCGTCGCCTGAAGGCCATCGTCGCCCGGATCAACGAAATGAACAGAGGAATCCGGCTCGCGGAGAAAAAAACCAAGCTCTCCCGGGAGGAGGTTCTCGCCTACGTCAATGCAAAACGGAAGACGCCCAAAGTCAAGAAGATCGAGAAGAAGGCCAAGGTGAAACCGGAGAAACTGTTGGAAATCGGTCAGAACCTGAAAAAGGCGGAGCACCAGATTAACCTCATTGAAAGGAACTACGAGCGCCCCACGGAAGACTTCAAGAGGGCCCTGAAACAACTCCGGGGCGGCGAAGCCGCGGCCGAAGGGGCGAAGGCGGAAATGGTGGAGGCCAACCTCCGGCTGGTGGTGAGCATCGCCAAGAAATACACCAACCGGGGACTCCAGTTTCTCGACCTGATCCAGGAAGGGAACATCGGGCTCATGAAGGCGGTGGACAAGTTTGAATACCGGCGGGGATACAAATTCAGCACCTATGCCACCTGGTGGATACGCCAGGCCATCACCCGGGCCATCGCGGACCAGGCGAGAACCATCCGGATTCCCGTTCACATGATTGAAACCATCAATAAGCTGATCCGGACTTCCCGCCTGCTGGTCCAGGAAATAGGCCGGGAGCCGACACCGGAAGAGATTTCCAGGGAGATGGACCTTCCCCTGGAAAAGGTTCGAAAGGTCCTGAAGATTGCCAAGGAACCGATTTCCCTGGAGACGCCGGTGGGTGAAGAAGAGGACAGCCATCTGGGCGATTTCATCGAGGACAAGAAGATCATGTCCCCCTCGGAGGCGGTGGTGAAAATCAACCTTCAGGAGACGGTGAGCAAGGTGCTGGAAACCCTGACACCCCGGGAGGAGAAGGTCCTGCGCAAAAGATTCGGAATCGGGGAGGCCACGGACCACACGCTGGAAGAGGTGGGGCAGGAGTTCAACGTCACCCGGGAGCGTATCCGGCAGATCGAGGCCAAAGCATTGCGAAAGCTCCGCCATCCGACCCGGAGCCGCGTGCTGAAAGCCTTTATCGAGAGCTAATCTCCAGGCAAAGCGGCTGCCCCAAACCACGGCCACGGGTTTCGAGACCGGTAAGCCGGGCCCCGGCGGAAGGAGAAATCTGTTGACTTTTGAGCCGATTTTCTCTAGGCTATGATCCTTTGAATTGAGACGTGATCCCGCTGACATGCAGAACAAAGAAAGCGGCAGGGTTTTCCCGGAACAATTCGCCTGGGCCCATAGCTCAGTTGGTTAGAGCCACCGGCTCATAACCGGTTGGTCCCAGGTTCGAGTCCTGGTGGGCCCACCATATCTTATGGTCAAACGTAAACCATGGTAAAAAGAATTCTTTTGAAATTGTATAGTAAAGTCGATACCGTGACTTGAAAAGCACTTTAGACCGCTAAAGTGCTTTTTTTTTGCCCGATCATGACAATCAGACTCAGCGAAATAATCGAGACTGTGGAAACCATTGCCCCGCCGGAGTACGCCGCTGAATGGGACAACAGCGGCCTCCAGATCGGGGACCCTCATAGGGAGGTGCGCGCCATCCTGGTGGCTCTGGATATCACCGCTCCTGTCGTCACCGAGGCTGAAGCAAAAAAAGCCAACTTGATTATCACCCATCACCCCCTCTTCTTCAAGCCGATCCGCCGTCTGCTGACGGCGACGGGCACCGGCAGTCTCGTTCAACGGCTCATGGAGGGCGGCATTTCCGTCTATGCGGCCCACACGAATCTCGACGCCGTCGCCGGCGGCGTCAACCGCCCCCTTGCCGAGGCCCTGGGAATGACCCGCTGGACACCCTTACAGCGGATTCCATCGGAGAGCACCGAAGGGTTCGGCGGGCTGGGCGCTCTTGAGAAACCCAGGTCTCTGGCAAGCCTCGTTGCCGATCTGAAGAAGAAGCTCAAACTGCGCTGGATCCGCCAGGCCGGTTCTCCAAAAGGGACCGTGCGGCGCATCGCCTTCTGCGGCGGGAGCGGCGCAAGCCTCTTTCCTGAAGTCCTTCGGGCAAAGCCCGATCTTTTTATTACCGGCGACATAAAATACCATGATGCCATAAACTACATGACGGAAGGGATCCCTGTCCTCGATATCGGTCACTTCGGATCGGAAAAGGGAATACGCCGGGTGCTGGCAGGAAAAATACGGCAGGCACTGCAGAAGGCCGGGAGCCCTGTCCCCGTTCACACCGCCCGCTCTGAACGGGACCCTTTCCGCAGCGTATGAAAAGGAGAGATACCATTGAAAAGGAGTGCTACCATGACTGTGAAAGAAGATCTGGCCGGACTCATTCGCCTCCAGGAGATGGACTCCCGCCTCGATGAGATAGATTGGAAGCGACGGGAAGTGGAACAAACCATCGCCCAGGTCAGAGACCCGCTGACCGCACTGGAGACTGAACGGGACGCCCTCATCGACAAGGTGTCCACGCTCCGGAAGGAAATTCAGGCGCTGGAACTTGCGGTCCAGGAGAATGCGGAGCGCATTGCCAAGTCGACGAAGAAACTCCCCCTGATCACGACCCAGAAAGAGTACTTCGCTCTCCAGAAAGAGATTGAAAACATAGACAGACAAAAGCAGCAGGACGAAGAGCTCCAGTTTGCCAAGCTTGAAATCTTCGAAGAAAGCCAGAAAGCCAAAGACGAACTGGTGGAGAAATGCACCCAGGAAGAAGCCGACTTCATCAAGAACAAAGCTGACGTGGAGGCCGAATACACCCAGTTCCATGAGGAACGGGAAGCACTCATTTCTCAACGGGAAGTGGTTGCCCGGGAGGTCGAGCCCGGTTGTTTGAGCCTGTACAATCGGGTGGTGTCCCGTCAAGAGGGGCCGGTGGTGGTCAAGATCATCGAAGGGAACTGCCAGGGGTGCCACATGACACTGCCGCCGCAGCTCTACAACAATGTCCGGAAGGGCGACACCATTATCAGCTGCTCCTTTTGCAACCGCATCCTTTTCGCCGAGAACCAGGTGTGAGGGAAGAAATCCTGATCCCCACCGACGGGGCCGCCGAAGGGAATCCCAGACCTGCGGGGATCGGTTGCGTCGCCTGCAACGGCAAGGCCACCCCAATCTGAAGCCCCTCTACGAACGGACCGCAGCCCTGATTGGCCAATTCGAGCACCTTGAGATTTCCCATGTGCCCCGGGAGAAGAACGCCGAGGCCGACGTCCTGGCAAAGGGGCCAATCAAAGCCCGCAGGGGCGCTCGCAAGATCTGAAGTACCCATTGACCTCTCCCCCGACTCCTGTCCCACACACCTCTTTACGAATCCCTCAATTTTAGCTACAATAGGCTGTCTCAAGTAGACCGGGTAATCGCCCGCCTCGGCGGGAGGAAAGTCCGGGCTCCGCAGGGCAGGATGCTTCCTAACGGGAAGTCTCGGTGACGGGCAGGAAAGTGCCACAGAAATGACACAGCCCCGGATTATTCCGGGGTAACGGTGAAATGGTGGGGTAAGAGCCCACCGGTGTCCGGGTGACCGGACAGCCTGGTAAACCCCATCCGGAGCAAGACCAAATAGGGAGGCGTTTGAGGGCGGCCCGTCCGAAGCCTCCGGGTCAGGTCGCTTGACCCTGGCGGTGACGCCAGGGCTAGAGTAATGATTACCGTCCCGCGCACGCGGGATACAGAACCCGGCTTATAGGTCTACTTGGGACCTTTGGTTTCACCACGGCACAGTAAAAAGCCCATCTGCTGCGTTATGCTACGCCCCTCGTCGCTGCAGCGTAGCAATAAGTACGCCTC
>CAYUBU010000098.1:0-14479 GCA_964443105.1 uncultured Nitrospirota bacterium | reverse complement strand
GCAGCGTGAATCCCGACTCGCCGCTCATTGTGACCACCAACTTCGCGCTGACCTACTTTATCGTAGCCGGGGAAATCGAAAACAGCAAAGTTGCGACCCGCCTCGCCGTACAGGATGTGGAGGGGTTGTCTGTTCTGACCGCCTGGGCCGCGGGCAAGTTTACGGCAGGCAAGATCGCCGAGTTTATCAAGGAAAGCGGCGTGGGCGATAAGATTTCAAAGAAAGAGGTGATCCTGCCCGGGTATGTCTCCGTTTTATCGGGGGCCCTGGAGGACAAGCTCGGGGACGGCTGGAAGGTGGTGGTCGGACCCCGGGAGGCGAATCAGATCCCTCAGTTTCTCAAGGCCCGTGCCGCGGCCTGAGAAAGAGGCGGTCCGTTTGCCGAACTGGGTGAATGTTAGGTATATTGGTAGTTTGTGCACGGCGAGATCAGTTTTGACGCCGTCAGGCAGTTATGGGCAGGCCTCAAAGAGTATGAGGTTCCGCTTTTTTGCTTTCAATACAATCTGTTAGGAGGTTTTAGCTATGTCCAAGGAAATTGCGTCGGCAGCGATTCGGGCGTCCCACGGCATCGTCGACAAAGTGGAAAAAATGCTGGAGGAGGTGATTGCTGAAAAGGGTGCGGATTTCGAATTCGAGTTCCCTGATACAGCCTTTTACCTTCCCCATATGTATTGTTTGACCGGTTTTGCCGTGAAAAACCTGGGCGACATGCGGACGTCGCTGGCGGAGAAAATCCGGCCCCTCATGAAAGAGGTTCCGGAAGAGAAAGTCTACAAGCCCTATCTGGGTGAGACACTCGATGCGGGCATGGTCACCCTCTTCTGCCAGGAAATCATGATGGCCCTCCGGTACATCAAGGGTCTGGAGCCGGTGTACGACAAGGAAATGGATCTCACCTACAACGGCTTCATCGGTGACTCCATCCTTCGGGATCTCGGGTTCCAGCTGGTGGATGGGAGCATGCCGGGCTATGTGGTTATTCTCGGGGCCGCCGAGAGCGACGATCGGGCCGAGGAGATTGTGAGAGACCTTCAGCAGAAGAACATCCTCACCTTTTTGGCGGGCAACGTCAAGGGAAACAGCGTCACCAAGCAGCTCCATCGCAAAGGGGTGGAAATGGGGTGGCCGACCCGGATCATCCCGCTGGGGCCCGACACGGAGCACACCATCTACGCCCTGCACTGGGCTGCCCGGGCCGGCCTGACCTTCGGTGGTCTCAAGGCCGGTGATTTCAAGATGAATCTCAAATATTCGCTAAACCGGGTTTTTGCCTTTGCCATCGTGCTCGGTGAGCTGGATGACATGAAATGGTCTACCGGCGCCGGCGCCATTAACCAGGGATTCCCCGCCGTCTGTGACACCATGGTTCCCGAAATCCGGCCCCGCGGGGTCTGTACCTATGAGCACGTGGTCCGGGAACTGGATCAGGAGAAGATTGTTCAGACCGCCATTGAGACCCGGGGGCTCAAGATCATCGTCGAGAAGCCGCCGGTGCCGGTGGCTTACGGCCCTGCCTTCGAAGGAGAGCGGATCCGGAAAGAAGATACCTTACTGGAATTCGGCGGTAACAAGTCGCCGGCTTTCGAACTGGTTCAGATGGTTGAACTCGACCAGGTGGAAGACGGCAAAGTGGAAGTGATCGGTAAGGATAACGTGGACAAGTATGAGTCGGGCGGTGTGCTCCCCCTCGGCGTGGTTGTGGAAGTGGCCGGCCGGAAAATGCAGAAGGATTTTGAGCCGGTCCTGGAACGTAAGATACACGACTTTGTCAACATGGCCCAGGGGGTCTGGCACATGGGTCAGCGGGATATCTGCTGGGCCCGGATCAGCAAAGACGCCTTCCAGGAAGGATTCCGGATTACCCATATCGGCGACATCTATGTGGCCATGATGAAGTCCAAGTTTCCCGCCATTACCGACAAGGTTCAGGTGAAGATCTACACCGACGAGGCCGACGTGGTGCGCCTCCGGGAAGAGGCCCGAAAGACCTACCATGAGCGGGATATCCGTGTGGCCAACATGACCGACGAGTCTGTGGACACCTTTTACTCCTGTCTCCTCTGCCAGTCCTTCGCGCCGAACCATGTCTGTGTTATCTCTCCCGAGCGTCTCGGGCTCTGCGGTGCGGTGAACTGGATGGATGCCAAGGCGGCCTTTGAAATCAATCCCACCGGCGGCAACCAGCCGGTGAAGAAAGAAGATACCACCGACGCCGTGAAAGGACGGTGGAAGGGGGTGGACGCCTACGTCCAGAAGGAAAGCCATGGCGCCCTGGAAGGATTTTCCGCTTATTCCCTGATGGATGCGCCCATGACCTCCTGCGGCTGTTTTGAGGCGATCGTGGCGGTGGTTCCCGAAGCCAACGGGATCATGATTGTCGATCGGGGCTACAGCGGCATGACACCCGTCGGGATGAAGTTTTCCACCCTGGCCGGTACTGTGGGCGGCGGCGCCCAGACGCCGGGATTCACGGGGATCGGTAAGTATTTTATCACCAGCAAGAAATTCCTGACCGCCGACGGCGGCTTCCCGCGGGTGGTCTGGCTCACCACGAGTATCAAGAATCAGCTTGGTGATGTACTGAAAAAACGGTGTGAAGAACTGGGAGACCCCGATCTGTTCGATAAGATCGCCGATGAAACGGTGGCGACCGATGCGGAACAGCTCGTGGCTTTTCTGACGGAGAAGGGGCATCCCGCGTTGACCATGGAATCCATGTTCTAATCGTAAACGGACTGTAATATAACTTTTTCTCGGGAACGAGGAGGATGAAGGAGTCAAGACTATGAGTGATAAAGCGACCAACCAGGATTTAATCAACAGAACCATTGATGAGACGGCGAAGGAGCTGCTGAAGGTGGCGGAGAAAGAGGGAATCTCCACGGCCTTTGACCGCTCGGTTGCCATTAAACCCTGTCCCATCGGACGGGACGGCATGTGCTGCAAGCACTGTTTCATGGGGCCCTGCCGGATTACCAAGAAGACGCCCGAAGGGGTCTGCGGCGCCGATGTTCATACCATTGCGGCCCGGAACTTCGGCCGCATGGTGGCCGCGGGAACCGCTGCCCATGCCGATCATGGACGGGACATGGCCTTCATTCTGCTGGCCGCCTCCCGGGGCGAAACCGAGGGCATCCAGATCAAGGACGTGACCAAGCTTCATGCTGTCGCGGGCCATCTGAATATCGATACGGTCGGCAAAACCACCGAGCAGATCGGTGAGGAAGTGGCGCTCCGGTTCATCGAGGACTTCGGAAAGCAGAGAGGCGACATCAGCTACATTGCCCGGGCGCCGAAGAAGCGGCAGCAGATCTGGAAGGAAAAAGGTTTGCTCCCAAGAGGTCTGGATCGGGAAGTGGTGGAGATGATGCACCGGACCCATATGGGTGTGGATCAGGATCCCAAGAGTCTCCTGGATCACGCCCTTCGCACCTCCCTGACCGACGGATGGGGCGGGGCCATGCTGGCCACCGATATCTCCGATATTCTCTACGGCACGCCGACCCCCGTTCGGGCCAAGATGAGTGTCGGCCTGCTCAAGGAAGATGAGGTCAATCTCGTCGTCCACGGGCACGAGCCCTCATTGGCGGAAATGATGGTGGTCGCTTCGGCAGAACCGGAATTGCTTGAGTATGCCAAGTCCAAGGGGGCCAACGGCATCAATCTGGCCGGGATCTGCTGTACCGCGAATGAGGTCCTCATGCGCCAGGGGATCGGATCGGCAGGGAACTTCCTGAACCAGGAGCTGACCATTCTGACCGGCGCCGTCGACGCCATGGTGGTGGATGTGCAGTGTATTATGGAATCGTTGGCTAAGGTGGCCAAGCGATACCATACCAAGCTGATCACCACGTCCCCCAAGGCCCATATTCCCGGTGCCGAGCATATCGAGTTCGACGAAGAGCATGCCATGTCGGTGGCCCGGAAGGTGCTGCGGACGGCCATCGACAATTTCCCCAACCGGAAGAAGGGGGGCACCATCACCCTCCCCGACTATGTGAGTGAGTCCATTGGGGGGTTCTCCCATGAGTACATCAAGTATATGCAGGGGGGGACCTATCGCGGTTCCTTCCGCCCCTTGAACGATGCCATCATGGATGGCCGTATTCAGGGTATCGTGGGTATCGTGGGGTGCAACAATCCCCAGGATGTTCAAGACTCGGTCATTGTGGGCCTGACCAGGGAGTTCATTAAACGGGACATCCTGGTGGTGACCACGGGATGCGGCGGCATTGCCTGCGGGAAGCAGGGGCTGCTGTCGCCGGAAACCATGGAGGCTGCCGGCCCCGGTCTCAAGGAAGTCTGTGAAGCCATCGGAATTTCTCCGGTCCTTCATGTCGGGTCCTGTGTCGACAATACACGAATCCTGACCATTGCTTCCGATATGGTGGCCGAAGGCGGATTGGGAGACGATATTGCCGACTTGCCGGCCGTGGGTATTTGTCCCGAATGGATGTCTGAAAAGGCCCTGGCCATCGGTTGTTATTTTGTTGCCTCGGGAGTCCATACGATTTTCGGTGTGGGATCCCCCGTCGAAGGAAGTGAAGAGGTTACCCAATTGATGCGAGAAGGCTGGGAACAAGATGTGGGCGGTAAGCTCGAATTTGTCCCTGATACCAAGGAGATTCTTGAGAAGGCCATAGAGACGATTACCAAGGGTCGAAAGGCTCTCGGCATTACGGAATACGTTCCCGGGAAGTTCGGGGCGCAAAAAGTCCTCATGGATATGGCGGACCGTCGGAAGTTGGAAGACGAACAGAAGAAGGCGGCGGCTTCCAAGTAATCGGTCGGTCTCCAAAGATACCTTGACAGTACCCCAATTTTTTTACACTTGGCGGGATAGGGCGCAGAACGCGCCCTATCCTTTTCAGGGAGAGCTATGGCTACTGAGTTACAGAATACCGTCGGGTCGAATCAGGACGAGGAACTGGATCTGACCCAGGTTGACCATATTGTCCACAAGCGCTGTCCCGCCGGTGTTTGCAAGCCTTTCTTTCAATACCAGGTGGTGGACCCATTCTGCAGACTGTGCGGTCTCTGCGTGAAGACATGTCCCGTGGGAGCCATTGAGGGCGGGCCGAAGAAGCTGGCCAAGATTGTCGACAAGAAATGTATCAAGTGCGCTATCTGCATCGATGTCTGTCCCTTTGATGCGATTACTCATATGGACTGCCAGGAAGCGGTGGGAGCGAAGTGACGGGAAACGGATTACCGCGGGCGCGCCGCCGCAACGAGAATTCATCATTCAGGCGGTAGAGGCCTTCCATGAATATCACCATCAACGATAAAAGCATCGACGTGAAGGCCGACAGCACGATTCTGGAGGCTACCCAAAGTGCCGGTCTTCACATCCCCACCTTGCGCTACCACAAGAAGCTCTCATCCTACGGCGGCTGCCGGGTCTGCGTGGTGGCGGTGGAGAATATTCCCCGCTTGGTGGCGTTGTGCACCAGGCCGGTCACCGAGGGAATGGTGATCGGGACGGATACGGCCCAGATCAAGAAGATCCGTCCGCCGACACATTGCATATCGAGCAGAATGAATCGATCCGGGTCACTTCCGGGCGGGGCACGGTCGTAGTAAAAGCCCTGGTGACCCCCAAGGTCCCGGTCGGCGTGGTTTATATGAATTTTCATTTTTCCGAGGCTCCGGCGAACCGTCTGACCATCGCGGCCCTCGATCCCAAGTCGGGCATTGCGGAAGCCAAGGTTTGCGCGGTGAAAATAGAAAAAGTGGCGCCCCGTAAGGCAGCCGCATCGTAAGGTAAGACAGCAGAGAGGAGATGTCATGACCCAGAAGGAGGCATTGCGGGCCAACCCGCTCTTCCAGGACCTGTCGGAAGACGACCTGGAGAAAGTCCTGGAGGTGGTGGAAGAGAAGACCTTCAAGGCCGGCGGCGAAATTTTTGATGAGACACTGCCCGGCCGGGAACTCTATATCATCCTGAAAGGGAAGATCCGAATCGTCAAGAGCACCCGGGATGGCGGCCGTCAGACCCTGAGCATGCTCAAAGAGGGGAACTTTTTCGGAGAACTCTCTCTGCTGGATGGGCGCAAGCATTCGGCCACAGCGGAAGCGGTGGAGGATTCGGTGCTCCTGGTCATCACCCAGGACGGCCTCAGGCAGATAGAACAAAATCATCCGAAAATCGCACTGACGGTCATCAAGAACATGGCTCTGAAGATCAGCGGCATGCTGCGGCAGATGAATGAGCAATTTATCGGCATGGTCAACTACATGTGGTGACGGCACCCCATGGTTGGCAACAGGGTGTCGTTGAGGGACCGGGGTGGAGGCGGGCAGCACGGATGGCCCGTTCTGGTTGGGTTGGAACCGGATTATAGCGCTTGACGCATGAGGCATCAAGGTTTCGCGCATCATATAACCTTTTAGCGAGAAGGAGGATGGACTATGGCACTGGATCCCACGAAACATGCGGACTGGGAAATCGCGCAGGAAGCCGAATCCCGAATGAAGACGGTCTACCAGCTTGCCGATGAGCTGGGCCTGGAAAAAGAGGAATTGCTCCCCCATGGCCATTATGTGGGCAAGATAGATTTTTCCAAGGTCACCAAGCGCCTTTCCGGAAAGGCCGACGGCAAATACATCGATGTGACGGCCATTACACCGACGCCGTTGGGGGAAGGGAAGTCTACATCTAGCATGGGTCTCGTCCAGGGCCTTGGTAAGCGGGGAAAGAATGTGACCGCGGCCATTCGCCAGCCTTCGGGCGGCCCGACCATGAATATCAAAGGCTCCGCCGCCGGCGGAGGCCTCTCTCAGTGTATCCCCCTTACCCCCTTTTCTCTCGGGCTGACAGGGGACATCAATGCGATCATGAATTCCCACAACCTTGCCATGGTTGCGATGACCTCGAGGATGCAGCATGAATTCAACTATGACGATGCTGAGTTGGCCAAGAGGAAGCTGAAACGTCTGAACATTGATCCCAACAACGTTGAGATGGGATGGATCATCGACTTCTGTGCCCAGTCTCTTCGGAATATTATTATCGGTATCGGCGGAAAGATGGACGGTTTTATGATGAACTCCAAGTTCGGAATTGCCGTTTCGTCTGAAATTATGGCCATCCTTTCCGTGGCCACAGACCTCAAGGATATGCGGGAAAGAATGGGGAAGATTGTTGTTGCCTATAACAAGAACGGCGATCCTGTGACAACGGCCGATCTGGAGGTTGATGGCGCCATGACGGCCTGGATGGTGGAAGCTCTGAATCCCAACCTTCTCCAGAGTCTCGAGGGGCAGCCCGTCCTGGTTCACGCGGGGCCCTTCGCCAACATCGCGATCGGACAGTCTTCCATTATTGCCGACAAGGTCGGTTTGAAGCTCGGCGACTACCATGTGACGGAGTCGGGATTCGGTGCCGACATCGGTTTTGAAAAGTTCTGGAATTTGAAATGCCGTTTCTCCGGGTTGAAGCCCAATGCGGCTGTTGTGGTGGCCACAATCCGCGCCCTGAAGTGTCATGGCGGTGCCCCGATTCCGGTGCCGGGACGGCCCATGCCTGAAGAATACAGCGGCGAGAACGTGGGCTGGGTGGAGAAAGGCTGCACGAACCTGATCCACCATATCCAAAACGTGAAGAAGGCGGGGATCAATCCGGTGGTCTGTATCAACGCCTTTTATACCGACACAGATAACGAGATTGCGGCAGTCCGCCGCCTGGCCGAAGCCGCGGGTGCCCGCGTGGCACTCTCCAGGCATTGGGAGAAGGGAGGCGAAGGTGCACTCGAATTTGCAGATGCCGTGGTGGATGCCTGCAACGAACCCAATGATTTCAAATTCCTCTATGAGATTTCCACCCCCATACGAACCCGCATCGAGATGATAGCAGAGCAGGTCTACGGTGCAGACGGGGTCGATTATTCTGCGGAGGCGCTGGCCAAGGCCAAACGGATCGAGGGCGATCCGGCACTCTCCAAGTTGGGGACCTGTATGGTCAAGACCCACCTGAGTCTATCGGACAACCCGGCGCTGAAAGGGGTGCCGTCGGGATGGAAGCTCTTTATCCGGGACATCCTCACCTATGGCGGTGCCGGTTTTGTCGTGCCCGTGGCCGGGACCATCAGCCTCATGCCCGGGACCGCTTCCGACCCTGCCTACCGGCGGGTGGACGTGGACGTGGAGACGGGGCGGGTCACCGGTCTCTTCTGAGAACTTGCTTTTTGGCCGGTGATTATATTATCATGCCGAAATCAGGGCAGGGGCTGTGCCCACCGAGGTGAGCGCCCTGCCGTGGCGGCCCCTGACGCCTATCCTTCATTTCAGAGGCCGCAGGGGAGAATCCCCGCAGGAGAGCTGGATGCCATTGGTCCGGTTTTTCCTTGTCATGACTTAGGAGCGCGGGGAGGGTTTTACGTCATGGAATGGGGCCGATCATGAGAGATCGAAGCATGGACGGGAGCCGGGAGCGCCGGGGAGTACTCCTTCCTCTGGCGATCGCGATCCTTGCCGGAATCATCGGGAATCTGGTGGGCCGGGGGCTGGCGGTGGTCGTTCCCGGAGGCGTGGTTCACGACCTCTTGGTTTCGGGATTTCATTTCGGTATCGACCCCCCATGGACATTGAACCTGGCTGTTGTCTCCATGAGCCTGGGATTTACTCTGAATCTGACTTTTCTTGGCGCCCTGTTGATGATCTTTTTCCTCTTCCTGTACAAGAAAGTTTGACCATTGGGTTGGGCCCAGCAAACCTGAACCGGGAACAATGAAGATGCCGGGATTGAGATGGATCTTTGTGAGGCGGCTTTCCGTCGCCATTTGTCTTGCGGGCGCCTGTTTGGGGTTTACGCCCCCCATCCTCCATGCCGATGTCACCGTCGAGTTTATTCTCGATGGTTCGGGAAGCATGTGGACCCAGCTCTACGACCAATATAAGATCGTGATCCTGCGAAAGGGCGTGGAAGACTTTCTGGAAAGCGGGTCCCAGGATCTTCGCCTCGGGGTACGGGCTTTCGGTCTCACAGGCGGGGAGGGGTGCAGCAACACCCAACTCCTGGTCAAGCCGGCCCTGAACGCCCAGCAAGACGTTCGCTCAGCCCTGAAGAAGATCAACCCCACTGGCCAGGCCCCCATCATTTTTTCTCTTCGGAAAGGTCTCAAAGATCTTGAAGGCATCGACGGGAAGAAGATCCTGATTCTCATTGCCGACGGCAGTGATACCTGCGACAAAGACTTTGCCGGTGCCATTGAAAAACTGTCCCAGGCCATGGGCGATGAAGAAATCCATGTCATCGGTCTCGGCATCCGGGAGGAGAAAGAAAGTTCGGAACTCAAACTCCTGGCCGCCAAAAGCAACGGGGCTTATTACAATGTGGCCAACAGCAGCCAGTTGGCCGAACGCATTCGAAAGATTGCCGACGCCGCGGTCAAGGCCGAGGAACGTCGTCTTCGCCATCTGGCTGAAGAGAAGGCAAGACTGACGGAACTGGCGGACAAGACCCGACTGGTGGTTGAGTTTATTAGCGATGTCTCCGATTTTTTCTGTACCGGAATTGAGGTTGTCGATCTCCAGATTGATGGGACGTCGATCGCGAGTGTGGAGCAGCGTGCACTCTCCTGCGAGGACCAGATTAAGATTTTCGACAGCCCTGTCCCCAAGGGCGACCATAGGGTGTCACTGACGTACAGCAAGACCAATCATGGCGATGTATCCCGCAGCCGTCCCGAAACCTTTACCGTCAAGGTCGAACCGGGGAAGACAACACGGCTCCGCTGCCGAACCGTCGGACACCTCTTTTACTGGGGACTGGAGTCGGATTCGGAGGTCGAATCGGCCCCCTGATCGGGCACGACAACGGAGCGTGCTGACTGGAGAGTCGTGAAAGCCTTCGGCAAAAACGGGGCCGCCGAACATCATGGAATCCTGCAAGATCACCTTCCTTCCTGAAAACCGAACCATCTCAGTCCGTCCCGGCTCCACGTTACTAAAGGCGGCGTCGCTGGCCCGGGTTCACATCAATGCCTCCTGCGGCGGGGCGGGAACCTGCGGCAAGTGCCGTGCCATTCTCAAGGAAGGCAACTTCCGCTCGGAGCCCAACATCCACCTCTCCCCCCAGGAGTCGGCCCAGGGCTATGTCCTGGCCTGCCTCACGGTGATCGAAGGGGATCTCCGGGTGGAGATCCCCAAGGAAGCCGGGAAGGGCGAGGGGATGCGGGTGGATATGGGTAGAATCCCCGGCAGCGAACTCCTCCAGATCGGGAACCGAAAGATAGAAACCCGCACCAAGAAGATTCACCTGAAGCTTCCAGCACCCACCTTGACGGACAATGTCTCCGACCTTGCAAGGCTTCGCCGGGAGTTGCGCCGAGGGGGATATTGGGGACCCGACGTCAGTTGCGGTCTGTCGGTGCTTCAGAAACTCGGGCAGGTCCTGCGGGACGCGAACTGGGACGTGACAGTGACCCTCATGTGGACCGGTGACGACATCGAGATTATGGACATCGAGGCGGGCGACGTGACCCGTTCCCGATACGGCCTTGCCATTGACGTGGGGACGACCACGGTGGTGGCCTACCTGGTGCATCTCAACTCGGGCCAGATCGTGGACGTGGAGTCCGACTTGAACGCCCAGATTCGGTGTGGTGAAGATGTGATTTCCCGCATCGTCTACGCAACGGAAATCGGCACGGTGGCGGAGGTGCACGATCTCATTATTGAAACCATCGGGGGACTGGTCGATCGGTTGACGGCCCGGAACGGTCTTCCTCCGGAGAACATCGACTCCATTGTGACCGCGGGGAACACCACCATGACCCACCTCTTATACGGCCTGGATCCGCGTTATATCCGGGAAGAGCCTTACATCCCCACGGTCAACCAGTTCCCGGTGATCAAATCGAGTGAGATCGGGATCAACGTCAACCCGAACGCCAACATCTATTCCCTTCGGGGCACAGCCAGTTATGTGGGCGGCGATATCTCGGCAGGCATTCTCGCGTCCCAACTCCACAAGAGCGAAGAGCTGGCCATCTTCATCGATATCGGGACCAACGGAGAACTGGTGCTCGGCAACAAGGATTGGATGGTGGCGGCCTCCTGCTCCGCCGGTCCGGCATTTGAAGGCGGCGGGGTCGAGTTCGGCATGCGGGCCAGCCAGGGCGCCATCGAGGGTGTGCACATCGATCGCGATACCCTGGAGCCGACCTGCCACGTGATCGGCGATGTCGAGCCTGAAGGGATCTGCGGGTCCGGCATGATCGATCTTTTGGCCGAGATGTACTTGGCCGGGGTCATCGATCAGAAGGGGCGATTCATGACGGACCTCAAAACCGATCGAGTCCGGGAAGGCGATACGGGGCTCGAGTACGTGCTGGTTCGCCGGGACGGGGCGCGGGACATTATACTGACCGCAGCCGATCTGGACAACATCATCCGGACCAAGGGGGCCATCTATGCCGGGTTTCGAACGCTCTTGACGGAAATGGGCCTGACTTTCCAGGATGTGGCCCGATTTGTCATTGCCGGTGGTTTCGGCAACTATATTGATATCGAGAAGGCCGTGATCATCGGGCTTCTGCCTGATCTGCCGGAAGAGCGATTTCACTTCATCGGAAACGCTTCTATTATCGGCGCTTATCTGGTTTTGCTCTCCAAGGAGATGCGGCTGGAGGCCGAGGAGATCGCCCGTAAGATGACCTATATTGAACTCTCGGTCTCCCGTTCATTTATGGACGAGTACATGTCCGCACTTTTTCTTCCCCATACGAATTTGGATGATTTTCCCTCGGTCAAGGCGATTCTTGATCGCATGGGAAGTGCCGGATAGGATCTTCCTCTCTTCCGCCGCGGTCGGGGGGCAAGTCCCGACAGCGTGGCCCTGTCTTTTCCACGGCGAAGAGAACCGGGGACAAGGGGTGGTCTCGGCCTAGGGGGCTGTCCTGTCAGGGTAAAAGGTCCCTTTCCCAGGGTCCGCCAGGGCGACTCTGCTTGAAATCGCTCATTCTATCCGGTATATTAGGAAATCATCCCGGTGAGGAGGTTTTCTCCTGACGCGGGTGGTGTTTAGCTAATCGACGGACCAGAGGTTTGGCATTGAAGAACTGGTTTTTTATCGCCGATGCCCATCTTTCCGATCGAGATGCAGGCCGCCAGAAGATGCTGATTGATTTTCTGGAACTCCATCGCGGTGAGATGGAGCGCCTGGTTATTCTCGGGGACCTCTTTGATTTCTGGTTCGGCTTTCCCGGCCATATCAATCCAGCCTACCGTCCCCTATGCGATACCCTGTTGTCTCTGACAGAAGATGGCGTCGGCCTGATCTATCTGGAGGGGAATCACGATTTCTCCATGGGTTCCTTTTTCACCGAGCGCCTCGGTGGTGAGGTGTACACCGGTCACCACAGCCTGGATCTCGACGGCCGGCGGGTTTATCTGGCCCACGGGGATATGATCAACCCATCGGACGTTTTCTATCATTTGTACCGGAGACTGCTGAAGAACAGGGCCATGTACGCCTTCATCCGGCGATTGGGTCCCGAGAGGGCGGCGAAAGTCAAGGGTGTTCTCAGTCAGCGGGCGTGGATGCACCGTGAAGGGTCTTTCTCTGCGAAACCCCTCCCCTATGAGGAGGCCTTTGTTCGGGAACAATGCGGCCAGGGGACCGATGTGGTGATCCTGGGACATTTTCATCGACCCTGCGAACTAACGGTGTCCCACGAAGGGCGGCATTGCACCTATTACAATGTGGGCGACTGGGTTGATCACTACTCCTACCTGAGATACGACGAAGTATCGGGATTCCGCCTGGAAAGGTATCGCCCGGGATCGGCTCAGTCCCGAACCGTCGCAGGTCGTTCCGAGGGGAGCTTTTTATGCAGCCGGTGATCTCATGACTGTTCAAAATCCGACCATGCTGCGGTGTGAAGACCTGGTTGATAAAGTTCTCTCCTACAATGAGAATGCCGATATTAATATGATCCGCCGGGGATACGTTTTTTCCGCCAAGGTCCACAAGGGACAAACCCGTTTATCCGGGGAAGCCTATTTGAGCCATCCCCTGGAAGTATCGGGCATCCTGGCCGATCTGCATCTCGATGTGCCGGCTATTGTTGCCGGTCTGCTCCACGACACCGTGGAAGACACCCACGCGACCCGGGAAGAAATCGAAGAACTCTTCGGGGAAGAGGTGGCTTCTCTCGTGGACGGAATGACCAAAATCAGCAAAATCAGTTACCGGTCCAAAGAGGAGCGTCAGGCGGAAAACATCCGGAAAATGATTCTGGCCATGGTGAATGACATCCGGGTGATCCTGATCAAGCTGGCAGACCGGCTCCACAATATGAGGACCCTGGAACACCTGCCCCGGCGTAAACAGGTCTGGATCGCGCAGGAAACCATGGATATCTATACGCCCATTGCCCACCGTCTCGGAATCTGGTTGATCCAGCGGGAGTTGGAGGACCTCTGTCTGAAATACCTCCATCCCGACAAGTACGATGGAATCACGGCCAAGCTGCCGGAGAAGCAGGCGGAACTCGATGTCTATGCCCGTGAGATTTCCAGTCTGCTGGAGCCGAAACTGAAGGGACTGGGCATGGCGGCGAAAGTCGAGGCCAGGCACAGCAGTATCTACGGTATCCACAGGAAGATGGTGACTCAGCAGCTCACCTTCGAAAGAGTTTTTGATGTCATCCGTATCCGCCTGCTCACCGGGAAAACCATTGACTGCTACACCCTTCTGGGCGTCATTCACAATCTATGGAAACCGGTGTCCGGAAAGTTCCAGGATTACATCGGTGTCCCCAAGACCAATCAATATCAGTCGCTCCACACTCTGGTCACGGGACACAAGGGGCATCCCGTGAAATTTCAGATCCTCACGGAAACCATGGCCCGGCACGCGGCGAGAGGGATTACGACACAGTGGAAATACAAGAAGAGCCCCCAGGAGACGATGGAGCAGAAGGCCGAGCGCTTTCTCTGGCTCAAACACCTGCTTCAGTGGCAGAAGGAACTGCTTGACTCCCGGGAATTCCTGATCTCCGTCAAGGAGGATCTCTTCCCCGACGTCATCTATGACTTTACTCCCCAGGGGGAGGTTCGGGAGCTGCCCAAGGGGTCAACGCCGATCGATTTCGCATTTAACATCCACACGGAAATCGGCTGCCACACCGTCGGCTGCCGGGTGAACGGCCGTACGGTCTCTTTGGACCAGGTGCTGCAAAACGGTGATACCGTTGAGATTCTCACTTCGAAAGATCAGACGCCCCAGCGGGAATGGCTGCGCTTTGCCAAGACCCCGAAAGCGAGGGCCCGGATCAAGGAGTGGCTGCGGGCCAAGGAGAGGGAGCGGAGCATTGAGTTCGGGATAGACCTTCTCAGGAGTACCTTTGAGCGTTATGAAGTGGACCCCGGTATTCTGGAGGACAAGGCGGCATTCAAAGATCTGATTCACAAGCTGGGGCACCATGACCGGGAAAAGTTTCTGGCCAATGTGGGTTATGGCAAGGTGTCG
>CAYUBU010000097.1:0-5557 GCA_964443105.1 uncultured Nitrospirota bacterium | reverse complement strand
CTCAGGCGTCGGGCGCGGGACGGAAAAAAGGTTGTACATCAAGGTGTTTATGTACTATAATGCCAAAAAATTGTTGGCATTTTTTTAGCTGCATCCATCCCAACAGAGGAGACGATTATGAGAAGGAAAGGTTGGATCGGTATTGGCGTGTTGATCGTTTTGGCAGTGTTCTTGGTCGCGTCAGGTTGTTCCCGGAGCCGGGGAGTGGTGAAGACAACCGCTCCCGGAGCGGAAGACGCCGCCGCGGCAGGCCAGCTCTCGGGCATGGATGAGCGGGGCGTGATGGCTGAGGAGATTCAGCCGATACAACCGCAGAAGCTGGAAGACATCTATTTCAACTACGATCGTTTCGATCTGACGCCCGAATCCCGGGAGACTTTGGCCGACAACGCCACATGGCTGGAGAACAATCCCGGATCCGTGGTCCAGATTGAAGGTCATTGTGATGACCGCGGTTCCAATGAGTACAACATCGCCCTCGGCGACCGACGGGCCAAGAGCGTCCTCAATTACCTGGTGACCCTGGGCATCAGCTCGAGCCGCCTCTCCACCATCAGCTACGGCGAGGAGAAGCCCCAGTGCTTCAGCGCCGCTGAGGAATGCTGGGCGAGAAACAGGCGGGCCCATTTCAGTCTGAAATAGTCGGGAGCCATTCTGATATGGTTGATTTTTTCCGATCGGTGATTTCCCCCTTATACACTCGTGGAGAGTCACGATGACGAATAAAGTTTTGAGATGGATGGCGGCGCCCCTTGCGGCGCTGATCCTTGGGGGGTGTGCCTCCATGGACCAGGATGCCCGGATCAACTTTCTGGAAGGGCAGGTGCAAGACATCCTGGAGAAGTCCGCCGAATGGGGCGTGACTTCCAAAGATTTTCGAGTCAAAATGGCCGACTATACCGCCCAGATCGACACGCTGCAGAACCGGATCATGACCCTTTCCGGCCGGTTGGAGGAATATGAGGCCGGATCGGGCCCCAGAGAAAACCCCCTCTTTTCCCAGCAGGGTGTCATGGAGGAGATGCAGAGTTTGAAAGCCCGGGTTCAGGAACTGGAAATGAAAATAGCCCAGTTGGAAGCAGGTCTTCCGGGCGGTGCGGTGACGGCGACGACCAGTTCCACTGTCTCGCCGGCGCCTGCTCCCTCTGCCCCTGTCAAGACCCGGGCACCGGCGCCGTCGTCTGAGGAGAGTGCCTACAACTCGGCCATGGGGAGCATGAAAAAGAAACAGTATGATAAGGCCATCCGGGAGTTCCGTAAGTTTGTTAAGACTTACCCCAGGAGCAACCTGGCGGACAACGCCCAGTACTGGATCGGGGAGGGCTACTACGGACTGAAGCGGTACGAGGAGGCGATCATAGAATTTGAGGAGGTGGTCCAGCGATATCCCCAGGGGGACAAGGTCCCCGCGGCGCTCCTCAAGGAGGCGCTTGCCTTTCAGCAGCTCAAGGACAAGAGCCCGGCCCGGCAGATTTTGAACAAGCTCATCGACAAATATCCAAAAAGCGAAGAAGCTCAGGTGGCCCGGGGGAAATTGGCGGAACTCCAATAGCCCCGCGAGACTCTATTTCCGTTTTACCGGTCCCGTTGAGGCAGGCCCGGTACGCTATGTGTTCATACAGAAGAAGGGTACCCGGCCTGTCTGCCACCCTTCTTCTCGCAGTCTTTATTCTACTCCCTCTCACGACGATCACTCATGCAATATCGGTCGAGCCCGGACATTGCATAAGCAAATCTATCACGAGGCCGCATACGGCACTTCTGCGACCTCTCACTACCATTACGCATGCCATATCCGGTCTAGCGCTTACCGCTGCCCCGCAATCGACCCATCCATCTCGCCCCCAGGGCTTTGAGCTTTTCCCTGAAACTCCGCGGCAAAACCTGGCGCATGGTCAAACGGTCCTCCTCGGAAATATGGGTTGTCTTCACACCCACCTTGTATCGATGCCTGCTCCGGGCATCGGCCTTGTTGTACCAGGAGGTCGCCCCCAGGATTCGAACTTCCCGTTCACCGGTTAAGGGGATGCGGATTTCCAGGGAGTTGCCGGCGGTTCCCATGCTGCTTGAGAGGATATGCAGATCATTCACCATGATGAGATCGGTGGCGAGGCAGCAGCCGGCTTCCGACAGGTTTTCGACACTGGCCGACACTTCTTTCGATTTTTCCCCTCCATCGCCGCTGACCACCCGGAAATAGGCTCCCAGATCGGCACCGACGCGGGGGACCTCCCGTCTCTCCTGCAGCACCTTGGTCGTGCCAGGGCTCTCCGGAGTGACAGAGTTTCTTGGCGTGCCAGGGCTTCCCTGAGTGCCAGGGCTTTCCGGAGCGACAGGGCTTTCCGGAGCGACAGGGCTCCCCTTCTTCTTGGTTCGTGGTTTTCTCCCCATGGGATTACCATAGTGGAAAGAGGGGGCAATGACAACCCCTTTCTAGCTGCTCCAGCTGGAATGCTTCGTATGGGAGTGGCTCCCCCAGCTTTATCACCAATGCCGATTCCCATGCACCCTGTCGCCGCCTATTCGGGCAGGAGTTCGTTAAAATAGACGATGGAGTCGAACTCGTCAGACCGCTGAACCGGATCCCGGGTGCTCGGTCGGGCCACGAAAATCAGGTGCCCGATCCCGCCCTGCCTGGCCGAACGCAAATTGGTTTCGCTGTCTTCAGCAAGCAGGGCACTCGCCTTTTCGAATCCGAGACGTAAGACCAGAGCATCCCAGAAGCGGTGGTCCTCCTTGGAGAGGCCGATTTCATGAGCCGATACGATGCCGTGGAAATAGGATCCGAGGCGGGTCTTCTTCATTTTAAGGTCGAGGGTTTTTCCGTGGGCATTGGTGACCAGGTAGCTTTGCTTGCCCTGATCCCTGAGAAACTGGAGAAAGGGCTCGACAAAGGGGTGAACCTGGATGAGATGATCGACCTCGTGCTTCAAAGTGGGAATGTCGAGACCAAGCTGATCGGACCAGAAGTCCACATCGGTCCAGTTCAGGGTCCCTTCCTCCTTCTTGTAGCGGACGATGAGTTCGTCCGCGGCCTGATCAAAGGGTAGGTCGTTGGCTTTCCCGTACACTTCAGGCACATGGACGAGCCAGAAATAGTTGTCGAAGTGAAGATCGAGGAGGGTGCCGTCCATGTCGAGGAGGACTGTCTCGATTTGATCCCAGGGCAGCTTCATGGTGTCGACTCCCGTTGCATGCCGGTAGTAAGAATGAAGACCGGTGGTGCCGGCGGCCCTAACAAAGTGCTATGCTTTTTCCTCGGGCGGCGCGAACCCCCGGCGCAGGGTGTTCTCGCAGATGGCCCGGGGCACCATAAACTGGGCCAGATAGTCGGGGCCGCCTGCCTTGGACCCCACGCCCGACATGCCCGCTCCGCCGAAGGGCTGGCGGCCCACCAGGGCCCCCGTGATGCCCCGGTTGATATAGAGATTACCGACGACGAAATTTTTTCGCGCCCCGTCGATGTTGGCCGGGCTCCGGGAGAAGATCCCCCCCGTCAAGGCATACTCCGAATCATTCGCCAAAGCCAGCGCTTCTTCCAGGTCATCGGCTTCGATGACCGAGAGAACGGGCCCGAAGATTTCTTCCCGGAAGAGCCGGTGGGAAGGGCCGATCCCCGCAAAGATAACCGGCGGGACAAAGAAGCCGGAACTTGGTGTCTCTCCCTCAAAGACAAGGGCCCCCTCCGCTTTGCCGATTTCCACGTAGTCCCGAATCTTCCTCACCGCCCCTTCGTCGATGACCGGCCCCATCTGGTTGGCGGGATCCCGGGGAGGGCCGATCCGAAGGCTCCGGGCCGCTTCCACAAGGCGCTGCACAAAGGTCTCTTTCACCGCCTTGAGAACAATCACCCGGGAGCAGGCGGAGCACTTCTGTCCCTGAAAGCCGAAGGCCGAGGCTGTCACGCCCCGTACGGCCTCATCGAGATCGGCGCTATCGTCCACGATGATGGCGTTCTTGCCCCCCATTTCGGCAATCACCTGCTTCACGTTCCTCTGGCCCGCCCGGGTATCGCCGGCCCGCCGGACAATATCGAGGCCCACCTCCCGGGATCCGGTGAAGGCGACAAAATCGATGTCCCGGTGGGCCACGAGATGGTTGCCCACTTCATCGCCCGGTCCCGGCAGAAACTGGAGCACCCCCGACGGAATGCCGGCCGCCTGGAAGGCTTCCACCATCCAGGCACCGGTGACCGGGGAATTGCTGGACGGTTTGAATATGACACAGTTCCCTGCAGCCAGTCCGGCGGCGGTCATGCCGGCGGCGATGGCTAGGGGGAAGTTCCAGGGCGAAATGACGACACCCACCCCCCGGGGGCGGTAGTGATAATGATTTAATTCTCCGGGGTAGTTGGTAAGACGGCGCACCGCGCCCAACCGGATGCTCTCGGCACCGTAGTAGTTGAGAAAGTCGATGGCTTCACACACGTCGGCATCGGCTTCACGCCAGCTCTTGCCCACCTCATGCACCTGAAGGGCGGCATAGAGAAAGCGGCGCTCCTGTATATGGGCCGCCGCCCGGGAGAGGTAATCGGCCCGCTGTACCGGCAAAACCTCCTGCCAGCTCTTCCAGGCGCGGAGCCCTGCTTCGACGGCACGATCGGCATCGTCCCGGTTTCCCGATCCCACGACGCCGACCTGCTCTTCAGGGTCCGCAGGATTCACGGAGACAATCTTCCTTTCCCGCTCCACCCTTTGCCCGCCGACTAAGAGGCTGTACTCTCGCCCCAGTTCTTCTTGAATCGCCGTGAGGGATGAAGCCATCTTATCTCTTAAATCAGATTCGGCAAAGTCGGCCTGGGGCGTATTGGCGAATCCCTCGGGAACAAAAGCCGCCGGTTCGTCGGCGCCACCGGGGCGGGGCGCGGCGATCAAGGTTTCAAGGGGGATCTTTTCCACGAAATTCTTCCGGAGGAACGATTCGTTGGATGTGTTCTCCAGGAGTCGTCGCACCAGGTAGGCCATGCCCGGCAGCATTTCGCCGATGGGCGCGTAGACCCGGACACGGTGTCCCATGGCCGCGAGGGCATCCCGAATCGGTTCGGCCATGCCGTAGAGCATCTGAAATTCCAGCGCCTGTTCCGCCACGCCAAGCGTCTCGGCCACGGCCAGGGCGGTCGCGAGACTTCTCACGTTGTGGCTGGCAATCGCCGGGGCAATCACGTCGCTGTTTTCCAGAATCGTCCGTGTCAGACGCTCGTAATTGGCATCCGTATCCCCCTTGTGGAGAAAGACCGGGAGGGGCCAGCCTTTCTGGGTTCGTACCACCGTTTCATAGTCCCAGTAGGCCCCTTTGACCAGCCGCACGGCGAGGGTCCGTCCTGCGAGCCTCGTCCAGTCGATGAGCCTCTCCAGGTCAGCGGGCGAGTCCCTCAGATAGGCCTGGACCACGATCCCCAGCGGCGGTCCCTCTTTGAACTCGGGCTCCTCGAGAATATCGTGAAAGACGGCATAGGTCAGCTCCTTGAGGTCGTAGTGTTCCAGATCGATGTTGACCAGTGCCTTGACGTCGGCGGCGGCTCTCAGAATGGGGTAGAGGCGCCGTTTGATTTCTTCGA
>CAYUBU010000096.1:0-3257 GCA_964443105.1 uncultured Nitrospirota bacterium | reverse complement strand
CTGGGGCTTCGTGCCATCCGTTTTTGCCTGGAGCACCGGCAGATTTTCAAGACCCAACTCCGGGCGCTGGCACGGGCCGGGCACTTCGGCAGTCTCAAGATCATGTTTCCCATGATTTCCGGCGTTCGGGAACTCCGGATGGCCAAGGAAGTTTTTTACGAGGCCCTGGAAGAACTGCGGCAGGAAGGGCTGGAGTTCAAAGAGGATATTCCCCTGGGGGCGATGATTGAGGTTCCTTCAGCGGCTGTGGTGGTTGATCTGATTGCCCGGGAGGCTGATTTCTTGAGTATCGGGACCAACGACCTGATTCAGTACAGCCTTGCCATCGACCGGGTCAATGAACATGTGGCTTATCTTTACGAACCGCTGCACCCGGCGATCATGCGCATGATCAAGCATGTCATGACCGTGGCCCGGGAGGCGAATATTCCGGCAGCCATGTGCGGGGAAGTTGCCGGGGATCCGGTATACGCCGCAGCGCTCATCGGGCTCGGTCTGCGGGAATTCAGCATGAACTCTGTCTCCATTCCCCGGGTGAAACGGATTATACGCCAGGTGACACTGGACGACTCCAATCGCCTTGCCCGGGAGATCCTCGCCCTCTCCACGGCCCGGGAGATCGAAGCTTACACCAAAGCCTATATGCGGTCTCTGTTTGCCGACGAACTCATGTGGCATTCTGAACTGGACAGTGGTCCCGAGGCCTACGGTTAGGACCGTTATCGGCGGGTAACCCTTTTTCTCGGCGATACGGGGTAGGGGGGGCGTCGGCCCATGGTGCCGGGAATCTTCTCCAGGTGGAACTGCAGCCAAAGTTCCCCGTACTGCTTCATCTTCATCTTCTTGTTGTTCTGCAGGTTGATCAGGTTGTTCCGGATTCGCTCATCATCGGGGAGTTTCTTTGTCCCATTGACGAGTACTTGAATGGCTGCGGCCTTATCGCCCATCCGGTTGAGGCAGTAGGCGTAAAGGTTCCAGAGCAGACCTTCTTTGGAATTGTACCGGACGGCCCGCTTGAAGGTCTTGACCATTTTTTCCTTGTCCTTGCGCCGCATGTAAAGAACCGCGAGCATGCCCTGGGCGATCCAGTGGCGGGAGAAGGCTTTCTGTAGAAAAGGGAGGGCGCTGTTGAAGTCCTTTTTCAGGTAGTGGATCACCCCGATCTGGGCCTGCAGCTGGGAGCCGATAAAGAACTGGTAGTGGTTGTACTTCATCCCCGACTCCAGGGTCCGGATGGCCCGGTCCATTTTGCCGTTCTTCAAATCCTGGCTCACCTGTTCCATGATGACCGTCACGGCTTTTTGAATACGCTTGCCGAGCAGGTAGTTTGCAGCCATCATGACGATGAGCCCGACGGCGAGCCCGATCCCCCAGTGGATGTTGAGAAAGAAGAGGAGGAAGAAGGCGGCACTTGCCAGAGCCAGGGAGATTAGAAGATGAATCATCGGTCAGTCCATGCCTGAGTCTTAGGCCATTGGAGGTCAATGGTGGCCTACGGTAGCAGAAAAATCCTTTGGAATCAAGGGAGAAAAGGTGTTGTGCTGCGGCCCCCCATGACGATGACTCATGCAATATCCGGGCTGAGAAAAGCCTTGACATGAAATAGTGGACTCAGTAGAATTCGAGCTGTTAGGCAAGCGTTCTTTTTGCTGAATAACGGGGCGTAGCGCAGTCTGGTAGCGTACCTGAATGGGGTTCAGGTGGTCGGAGGTTCAAATCCTCTCGCCCCGACCATTTTTTTGGTCGACTCTTGATTGATAGAACTTGCTGCCGGTCAGAGTAGAGACAATGTGCGAAAAAGCCCTTTGAGGGCTTTTTTCGTTTTGGATGTTTCACGGGCCGCGGTCAACTGTAAGCAGGGGTATCTTGCTGGTTCTTATTTCCAATGACGATGGGGTAGGCTCCCGGGGGATCCGCACCCTGGCCAAGGCCATGACGCCCCTGGGGCATGTCGTGGTCGTGGCTCCTGACCGGGAGCGAAGTGCCGTGGGACATTCCCTGACCCTTCATAAGCCCCTTCGGGTGATCGAAGTGGATGAGAATGTCTATAGCGTGAACGGCACGCCCACCGACTGTATTACACTGGCGGTCAACAGTATCCTTTCACAGAAGCCGGACCTCGTCATTTCGGGGATCAATCGGGGCGGCAACCTGGGAGACAATGTCACCTATTCGGGAACCGTTTCCGCCGCCATGGAGGGAGCCCTCCTGGGAATCCCGTCCATTGCGGTTTCCGTGGTCGGCAACGGACGCCTCCGTTACGATGCCGCCGCCGCGGCGACCCTTGACATTGCCGGCCGGGTGGCCAAACACGGCCTGCCCCGGGATACGTTCCTCAACGTCAATGTGCCCAATCTGCCTCAGGATCAAATTCACGGACTGCGGGTCACCTGTATGGGCAGACGCATCTTCAAGGATCCCGTAATCAAGAAAGAAGATCCCCGGGGGAGAAGCTACTACTGGGTCGCCGGAGAAGAGGTGGTGGTGGAAAGTGAAGGTTACTCCGATTACGATGCCGTCAAGGATGGCTGCGTCTCAGTTACCCCGCTTCACCTCGACTTGACACACCATGAAGTGCTCAAGGAGATGGAATCGCTCTTGACGCAGAACTGACCGGGATCAAGCCGGTCGATCCGTCATGCCCGGTGCGGCCTGACCGGCGGTCATGACCACCGTTATTGTGTCTCTATGGTAGAATACGCGAATCCTGATGTGGCTCGGAAAAGGCTGGTCGAGGAGGTTCTGCCCAGAGTGGGAATCCGGGACCCGCGGGTGCTCGAGGCGATCGCCCGGGTGCCCCGACACCATTTTGTGGATGAGGCGCTGCGGCTTCGGGCCTACGAGGACAAATCCCTTCCCATCGGTAACGGCCAGACCATCTCCCAGCCGAGCACGGTGGCTTATATTGCCCAGTCCCTTGAATTGACAGGGCGTGAAAGGGTTCTGGAAATCGGTAGTGGTTCGGGTTATCAAGCCGCGGTTTTGGCCCTTCTCGTGGAAAAGGTTTTTACCATTGAGCGTATTCGCCTCCTGGCTAAGACGGCCTGGCGGCGTCTCGACGGGCTCGGCCTCTCCAATGTGGCGATCCGCATCGGCGACGGGACCTACGGATGGCCTGACCAGGGTCCCTATGATGCCATTATCGTGTCCGCAGGCTCTCCCGAAGTACCGCAACATCTGATCCAGCAGCTCCGGGTTGGCGGGCGTATGGTCATCCCCGTGGGCGGCGCCCATGTCCAGAAGCTGATCAAGATCGT
>CAYUBU010000095.1:0-16157 GCA_964443105.1 uncultured Nitrospirota bacterium | reverse complement strand
CTGCGGGAACGGGACATCCTCGGCGCTGACGAGGCCCATACGCCCTGCCGGCGGATTTATCTGGTGATTCAGCTCATGTATGTGGATGAGCAGAACCTGAAAGAACACCACAACAGCTATTGGAGGCTGGTGCGGGATGTGATCAGTGCTGCGCCCAGTATGTCGGAGCGGCTCGGACGGATCAGCGAAGAGATTTTGAGAAAGAATTTCTACCAGGCCCTCAAATTGGCGAAAGAGCTGATTGACTATGAACAGGAGGTTGTGAGCCATGCGTGCTAACCAGTTGGAAGCTTACAGAGAAGTTGAAAAAACCACCATGTCGGGCCGCCAGGTTGAAGCCCATGCCCTCGCCCAGGCAGCCAACAAGCTTCAGTTCTGCCAAAACAACTGGGAAGCCGAAGGTCTCAACGGCCATCTCGATGAAGCCCTCAAGTTCAATCAGTCGGTGTGGAGTATTTTCCAGGCAGAACTGGTGCGGGAGGACAATCCCCTGCCAAAGAAATTGAAGGAAGATATCCTGAGTCTCAGTCTCTTTATCGACCGGCGAATTTTCGATATCATGGCCTATCCGGCACCGGAGAAGTTGACGGCCATCATCAATATCAATCGAAACCTCGCGGCAGGCCTGAGCGGCTCTCCCGGCTGATCGAAGCTTTCGAACCGAACGGTCCTGCCGGCCGCTCCGGCGGTCAGGGGGCCCGGGTCGCGGCTTCTATCTGGCCGAGCCGTCTGCGGCACTCCGACAGGAGGGGGTAGGTTTCGGGATGGATGTTGTCGCTGTCTACCGCGGCCTGGAGCAATGAAAGGGCCTCGGCGATCCGTCCTGCGGCAATCAATCCTTTAGCGGTGTCCACCATAAAGGTCATGCAGTTGAACCCCTGGTGCGACAGCTCCTCGAGAAGCCTGAATCCTTTCTCCCTGCTGCCGCCGACACAGTAAGCCGCTACCAGTGACGCCATGGCCGTGGGGTATTCGCCGTCGGCTGCCAGGATCTTCTCTAATCTTGATATGGCCAGGGCCACGTCTCCCGCGTAGAGTTCACAGGTGGAGTGGTTGACTGCAAATTCCCGGGAGCCCGGATCGAGTTGGTGCGCTTTTCGGGCATAAACCAGGGCTTCATCATAATGGCCCAGCTCCAGGAGCACATGCCCCAGGTTAAAGATGGCCACGGGATCGTCTTTCTTGAGGTTGCAGAACTCTCTCCACAGGTCTGCCGCTTCTTCGTACCTGTTGAGCTCTCCTGCCTGAACGGCGAGTTCATAGAGGGCCTTGAGATCGCCTGATTTTTCCTCCAGCTTCTTCTTCCCCAGACGATAATAGGCTTCACCTTTGGCCCGGGTCTTCTCCTGATCGAGACGGCCGTAGTGATGGATCGGCACAGCGCAGTGCTCGATGGCAGCGCCGATACGCTCCAGCGTTCCCTCTACATATTCGTGGACCGGCTTCTCAAATTGAACCTGCCGGTGGTTGGGGAAGAGACGGACTTTGATGCTGGGGAACCATCCCAGCCCCCGAGACTCCTTCCGGTAGTGGAGGTCGTTGGCCGTCCATCCCTGGGCGCCGACCTGGTCCGTATAGTTCCGGGTCACGAAGTTGTAGACTACAGGCTTTCCGGCCCGCCTGCGTGCCAGTGCTCGAATGGCGCCGTGATCCTGGGGTGAGATCGCCTCGTCGGCATCGAGAACGAGAACCCAGCCGGCCGACGCTTTGGACAGGGAAAAGTTCCGGGCCGCGGCAAAATCGTCGCCCCATGGGAAATCGTAAACCTGCGCCCCGAAGACCTCGGCCAGCTCACGGGTGCTGTCGTCGGACCCCGTATCGACGACGATGATTTCATCTGCCAGCCCGTGAACACTCATGAGGCAGCGCCCCATGTGCTGAGCTTCGTTCTTCACGATCATGCAGAGGGCAATGGTGTTTGAGGAAGATCGCCGGGTATCCAGGGTTGGGGGGCCGACCTGGCGCCGGATTTCCAGAGCGGCGGCAACCAGCCCCGGCTCGATACCGAAGGTGAGAAGGGCCTCTTCACTCGCGGCCATAGCCTCCATGCGTTTACCCTGTTGGAGCAGGACATCGATCAGGAGGAACGCAAGGCGCCGGTTCGACGGATGGAGCGCCTGAGCCTCCCGAAAGACCGATTCGGCCCGGTCACAGCCGTTGAGCTGGACGGCGGCGGCATGGTAGTGGGTCGCCGAGTCACCGCGGCCCGGGCTGAGCATACACCCCTTTTCCAGGAGATCCAGGGCCTCCGGTTGACGTCCGTCGGTCCAGGCCATGACCCCGAGATTGGTCCAGGGCTCACCGTAGCCGGAATCGCCGGCAGCGGCTTTCTTAAACAATGCTTCCGCGCCGTCTCGATCGCCCTGCCGATAGGCCACCACTCCCATGAGGTTGAGAGCCCGGGCGGAGTCCCGATTCATTGCCAAGGCACGGCTACCGTGTGTCGCTGCCTCATCCAGGTTGTTCAGTCCCTCGTGACAGTATCCCATGAGTTCCCGGGTGTAGCCGTCCTCTTCTTCTGATCCACTTTGCTCAATGGCCGCCAACGCTTCGTCGAAACGTTTCCCGTCGATGAGGATCTCCGCCAGGGTGGTATAAATCCGGCGGTCCTCCGGTGCCCGTTTGATGGCCTCCACGAGGTTTGAAATGGCGGCGTCCGTATCTCCTTTCTCGTGGGCTTCCATGGCCTGTTCCAGGGCGCTTACAACAATCAGTTCTGTTCCCATCGGGCTGGCCGGGCTGATGCCGCTCCACTTGCCGTCGAAGATCTTCTTGTCGGCCAGGTGGCCCCGGTCCGCCCCGCTTCTTGACTCCATCCCGGGGTTGGCACCGTCGCAGTGCACGTAGATATCGCCGGCGATCAGATTCCGAAAGCCGGCCAGGGTGGTCCGGAGACAGAAGTCCTCCGTCTCAAACCCATGGGATACAAGACGGGCATCGAAAAGACCGACGGTTTCCACCAGACGGCGGGAGAAGAGCATACAGAAGGAGTCGATCTTTCGTGTGGCGACCTTACGGCCCTCATGACTTTTGCGGAACTCTCGGATCCACGGGTCCCGTTTTACCGCGGTCTCGCCGGGGCCGAAGGGAGGACGCTGCAGGCCGCTGCCGCCGTTCCACATGGGACCGACGATCCCCCCGTTATCGGTGTCCTTCCCGTGGGACAGCAAACCCGAGAGCCATCCTTCGCCGACCACGGCCGTATCCTGAAGGAGCACCAGGTGTTGGCCCGATGCCTCCAGGATACCGGCGTTGAAGCACTCGGCGAGACGGCCCTGGCCACCTGCAGAGACGGGCGTCATGGGGACCCCCGATCCCGGCAGACGGTGAATCCAGTCGATGTCGTTGTCATTGCCGCTGCTGTGGACCGCGATAATCTCGATCGGCTCCCCAGTATGTTTAACGAGACGCTTCAGGCATTTCTTCGACTTCCCTTTCCGGTCTGACAGCACAACGATGATGGATATAAGGGGTGTTGGGCTCACAGGCTTCAGCGCCGGGGGCGGTGGTGTTTCTTCTTCCCGAATCTGTCGCGCCCTTTGAGCCTTCCGGCCAACGGGTGTGCCCGACGCCTCGGCCTCCCGATAGAGACGGACAATCTTTTCGTTTTCCTCCTGCTGTCTGGTTCGGTTGCGGTGTTCCACGCTCTGGGCCGAGCGAAGATAGAGGCCGAGGATGGCCGGGATATGGAGGAAGGTGCTCGTCTGAGAGATTCGAAGCCAGAATTCATAGTCCCCGGAGGTTACGAAGGTGTCGTCGAAGCAGCCGTACTCGTCGTGTACGCTGCGCCGCCACATCGGCTGGGGGCCCATGAAACATCCCTGATTCAGCAGATCCTGCCGGCTCCAGTTGAGCCACTCAAAGCGACCCACCGGGGTGCAGCTGTCGAAGGTCTCGTTCTCCGTTTCTGTAATGAGGAGATCGCCATAGACCAGGGCGACCTCCGGCAGAGTGTCCAGGATTCTTGCCATCACCTCAAAGGCATCGCTCCGGTGGCGGTCATCGGTATTGGCATTGGTGATATATCTTCCCCGGGCTGTCCGTATCCCCCGGTTCCAGGCGCCGTAAACCGTTTCCCGTTCTTTCGTTCTGATATAGACGATGTTTTCGTATCTACTCTGAAACTCCCTGACGATGGCCCCTTCCCCTTCGTCGGAGGCGCTGTCCACCACAACGATCTCAAGGCGGTCGGCCAGGGTCTGGTTCTCAAGATCTTCCAGGCATCCCCGGAGGAATCGCTCACTGTTCACCGTGGACACAATGGCCGACACCAGGAAGGAAGAGCCATCATCGGCCACAGCCATGGCGCCGCCGGTGGAAGAAACCGCCCTTCCCGTCGACAGACCGCCCTGAAGAGCAGGTAGGTCGGCAGAAGACCCCTGTGGAACGGCCCGATCGTCGCCCATGGTTTTGGCCACCTCTTTTGCCATGGCGGCCCATGAGAAATAATCCGCCTGCCGGCGGCCCCGCTCGATCAGTCCGGCACGGACCGTGTCGTCAGTAACCCGGGCAAGGGCATCGGCGAGGCTCTCCACGGAATCGGGATCGATGTAGAGTACGGCGTCACCGCCGACTTCCGGAATCGATGCCGCCGCGGTGGTGATGACGGGACAGCCGCAGGCCATGGCTTCCAGTACAGGAAGACCGAAACCTTCATAGCGTGAGGGGTAGACCAGAGCGTCGGCGCCTGAGTAGGCTGTGCGCAGATCCCGATCATCGAGCCAGGGGAGGAACGTGACGTTCAGTCCCGCAGTCAAAGCGGCTTCCTTTTCGTCTCCCGGTGCTTCACCGCCGATGGCCACGATCTGGAAGTCTGGACCCCCTTCGAGGGCGGCTGCGGCCCGAAAAAGCAAGTTGCCGTTTTTGTACAAACCCCGGTTGCCCACGAGAAGGAAATAGGGCAATCGGATCTCGTGGGCTCCGGTGAAGGTCGTGATCTCCGCCTCCACTGCGGGCTCAAAGGCCGATGCGCAGCCGTTGTGGGCCACGGCAATCTGATCCTCCCGCACACTGGGGTAGTGTTTCCGGAGATCCGTCCCGGTGGCATGGGAGACGGCGATGAATCGATCCGCACTGGAGATGGCCCGGGTCTTCGCCCGCCATTCCGGTTCCAAGAGGTCAAAGCCGAATTGCTCAGGAATGAGGTCGTGAATCATCAATGCGTTGTGAATCCCCGGGGCCCGGGTGTAGTATGTGCTGACAAAGAGGCCGGCGTCGAGCTTCCGGCATGTTTCGGCCAGCATGGCATCATCCTCGTCGAGGAGAGAATCGGGACCCATGGAATAGGGAGGGATCTCGACTTGCTGGATGCCGTCCAGGGGCACGGGAAACCCTTTTCGCTGCAGCACAATAATCGATCGGTCCGGCAGCAGGGCCGCCAGCTCGGGGATCAAGTTTTGCCAGACCCGGGAGATCCCCCGGGGCCGCCCCGCCTGGAGCTGGAAGATGACGCCGTCGATGATAATGGGGCCGCCGGTTCGGTGCTCCGCCGTGATGGCCCCTTGTCTTTCGGCAAAAGGCCACGAGACCGGTTGCACATGGGCGCCGATAGTTCTCCGGTCGACCCGGTCTGCCGCCGACTCGTCCCGGACCCATTGGAGATGGTCTTTGAGCAACAGGGGGAATCGTCTCTCCTGTTGAAGGCGCTGCCACTGGGCCACGGCGCCCTTATAGCCGTAGTAAACTTCCTTGAATTTCACCTGGGACTCCAGGGCGTAGGCGTAGTGGGTGAAAACGGCGCCGTGGAGCGACGTCTCTGCGTGGGTCAAAGGATTGAGGCTTGCCACGTCGAGCCAGGTGCCATTCCGCCGTTCTACCAGTTTTGGTGGTTCATGGGAGGCCCAGCGCATGCCGGGCCGGTAACGCCAGACCCGGAGCCATTCGTAATCCGAGTGGTGGCTGTAAGCTTCCGGGGTGATCGTCACAAGATCGGGCCCGACGAAGAAGTGACAATGGAAATAGGCCGCTGTCCGCTCCGGATTGCGGGCAAAGAGCCGCCTTACGGTGTCGATCTGCTCTCCGGTCCACAACTCATCGGCGTCCACCTGCCACAAGAGGCCGGCCTCGGGGATGTTGGGGAGGGGGGCGTTGACCATCTCCAGTTTGCCGTCCCAGAAGACCCCTTTTGGTTTTCGGTAGAGGGTAACCTGTTCGGGAAATTGCTCAGCCAGTTCATCCAGATAGGCCGACGTGCCGTCGCAGCTGGCGCCCTCGTCGTGCAAGGCGTCTGCAATGCGGCCGCCCCGCTGGGCACACCAGGCGGTGTCGTGGGTCAAAGCCGCGACCCCTTCAACAATGTGCCAGTGCCAGGGGAAGGGGAGTTCCCTGAAGATCTCAATGTGGTGGCGGATAAAGGGCTCGCCGTTGAGTACAATGGTAAAGAAATGAATCGGGAGTGCCGGGTTCCCGGCGGGCTCCGGCTGCTGGCCCCTGCCGGCCGTATTCCTATGGATGGTGGTAGAGTCCCGGCGCGGGGGTGGCGGCGTCACCAGGGATCGCCGTCTTCTTTCGAAGACCGCGTAACCGTTTCGCAGCCGCCAGTTTTCCGCAACCAGGGCATAGGCGGGATCCTGCTGCAATCGGTGGTAGTTGTGGTAGTTCTTGAACCCGTTGATGTCGTCCAGCGCGATGATGAAGGCCCCGTAAACTTCGTCGAGCTCGCTGGCGCCGGTGAACTCGGAACCATCGATCAGGACAGCATCGAAGTTCACGAGACCATGGGCTTTCTTGATTTCCCGAATCCCGTGGAGATCGATCCTGCCGCTCTTGAGGTAATCCACGTCCTGGCGCAGCCAGCCCAGCACCGTCTCCAGAGGATAACTGTTGAGCGCGGTTCCGGTGGCGTGGTAAAAGTGGGTCAGCGCCTTTTCCGAGGGAAACTGATCGAGACCCACGGAGGAGGCGTTAGTGCAGATCACCCCGGGGTTGTCGCGGTACCGAGTCTGGAGTGCCTGAAAACGGGGTTGGGAGACCTCGAGACAGAAGAGCGTGGTGCCGGTGTCGTCCCGATCCAGGCCCGCCGCGAAGGCTGCGGTGCTCCCGGTGCCCGAGGAGGAGCCGATTTCCAGAATAGTGGCAACTTGGCGGTGCTGAGGAATGAGTTCAATCAACCGGTAGAGCTCGTCGTGTTCTATTTCCGGGGGAATGATTGCATCGAGCTGTGATTTCGGACCTTGACTCCGTGCTCCATCGGTGCGGGCATCCCGGCAGTCCGGGGGATCTTCCCGCCCCATGTCCCGATTACTTTCTGTCATGATTCAGCCTTTCTCCGGTATCCGGTTTGTGAAAGGGGACTCCCTTCTTGAATGCCGCCGGTTTACCACAGGGTCAACCATGGCTGGTCGGCAGACACGGCGATGGCCCAGACCTCCGGTGCCCCCCTGACGGCTTAAAGCAAGAGTGGTGCCATTTTGCCATAAACCACAATACATTGAAAAATATAGGTTTTCCGGCACAGTGGGCCGGGGCCGACCTGACCCGGGTCAAGGGGCGGTGGCGGGCGTCATAATCGTGACGGATTGTGGCGAGCCGATTTTCGGAAACGGGATCCGTTGGCTGCAATGGGGTGGACCGGCGGGAGTGGCGATGGGGCGAGGCGGGTTCCGATTTTGCCGGGCACGGCGGTGTTTTCGAAGATGGGACCGGTTACTGTGTCTTTTCCCTCTCCTGGCCTTCGGCAGCCGCTTCTTCAGCGTTCTTGCGCACCACGATCTTGAGCAGATCCCCGACGGGGGGATTGAGGTGGGTGTGGAGGCCGTTGAGTGCCGCAATGGACCGGGCTTTCTCCGGGGTGCCGTAGAACTCCTCGGCAATCGACTCAAAGGTATCCGTCTCATGGACCTTGTAGATGACCAGCTTCCGGGGTTTGAGGGTCTCCATCTCTTCTTCTGTTAAGAGTCGGACGCTTTCAAAGATGCGGTCGAAATAGAAGGTGGCCAGGGATTCCTGCCCCACGGGGGTAAAGGCCAGGAGCACGAAGAGGTTTCTGCGGGCGATGAGAAAGTGGGCCTTGACGGTGTAAAAACGGCCCAAACCGCTCTGGAGCTGGTAGGTCGACACAAAAGTCGGGATCTCATTGACGATGCGCCGCTCTTCCGAGTCCCGGGCCCAGTGGCTTTCCTCCTCAAACTTTCCGGCCATTTCACGGAGCTTGATGAAGTGATCTTCCCGGGACGTGACGTTGGCCAGGTAATCGTCATTCTTCGGTTTCGCCGTGATCAGTTGGATGAAGTAGCTCGCGTCCGGTTTTCGGGAAACGACACCTGCTTCGGAGGAAAGGGTTTCCCAGTTTTCGGGAAACTGTACCGAGATGCCGTGTATGCCGTTGCGGTAGAGGTTCTCGTCCAACTCGCCGTGCTCCGGGCGATTGCCGAAAGGAAGCCCCTCGAGCATCTCGATGAACTCCTCTCGTCCCTCTTTGACCCGGCTCTCCTCTGATACCATGGAATCGCCCCGTATCTGGGACTGTTCGATCCGCTCATAGGTCTCGGGATGAGAGGCGAAGAAGCCGTGAAAGACAGTACGGTTTCTCCCCGAGTCGAGCCGGTCCAGGGTTTGAAGAAAGGCCGTCATGTCCCGGGGGTCCCATCCGGCGGTATAGGCGTACTCCTGTCCCACCTGGTCGGCCTCAAGTTCCCCCTGCCGTCCGAAGCTCTGGTAAATTCCCGTGAAGATGAGGTCAATATAGCGCTGAAGATAGATCCCCGCTTCTCCAAGGAAAACGGTGGAGAGGAGGGAGCCGATCTGGAGTCCCATGGCCCGCACCTGCTGGCGGGAATGGTGACGGGCGGTGACGTGACCGATTTCGTGGCCTATGACGCCGGCGAGCTCGGCCTCCGAATTACACTGGGCCAGCAGTCCCCGGGTGACATAGATATACCCGCCGGGGAGGGCGAAGGCGTTGATGTCCCCCGAATCGATGACGGTGAAGTGGTAGGTGAAGGGGCGGGCATGGGCCACCTGGACGAGGTTTGCTCCGATGGTGCCGACGTATTCCTGAAGTTTGTCATCCTTGACCTTGCCGTAGAGTTTTTGAACCGCCTTGTCCTGCTCCTCCCCCACCCGAACCTCTTCCTGGGCGCTCATGAGGGTGAATTCCAACCGGTTGCTGACGGGATTGCGGGCACATCCCGAGTTTAGGAAAACCAGGAGAGAGAGTCCGAAAAGAAAGAAGAGGGGGGCGAAGCCCGATCGCTTCATGAATCTGTCTATACCTGCATTGAGATTATGTTTCGGTCCGGGCCGCAACCTGCCGCGACCCGTCAGATGGCACCCAGATTACCCTTTTGTCCGTCACATTTCAACCGCAAAGATATGGGTGGGATGGGGGGAAAAAAAGGAGAGGGGAAGTTCCCCTCTCCTTAGGATGACGGCAGAGCATGGAGCGGTATTCTCAAGCCTCGGTGAGCTGTTTCTCCGAGATGTCTTCGAAGGCAATCTCGTTGTCTTTCAGAACAACCTGAATGGCCGTGGTACCCTTGAAGTGTCCTTTCAGCAGCTCATCGGACAGAGGATCGGAGATATACTTCTGAATCGCCCGTTTCAAGGGCCTGGCGCCGTAGGCCGCCTTATACCCGTTCTCGATCAGGTAGGCCTTGACTTCCTCGGTCAAGGTAATCTTGAAGCCTTTTTCCACGATGTCTTCATTCAGCTGACCCATGAGAATGTCGATGATCAATGCGATATGCTCTTTGTTCAGGGTATGGAAGACCACCACATCGTCGACCCGGTTCAGAAACTCGGGGTTGAAGGTTCGCTTGAGAGACGACAGGACCTCGTCCCGGATCTTATCCTGGGATGTGGACTCGCCCTCTTTCTGGAAGCCCAGGGGCGTCCCCTTGTCGATCTGGCGGGTCCCCAGATTGGAGGTCATAATCAGAACCGTATTGTTGAAATCGATGGCCCGGCCGTAATTGTCGGTGAGCCGGCCGTCGTCCAGAACCTGGAGCAGGATGTTGAACAGATCGGGATGGGCTTTTTCAATCTCGTCCAGAAGAACCACCGAGTAGGGGCGCCGCTTGACCTTTTCCGTCAGCTGGCCGCCCTCCTCGTAACCCACATAGCCGGGAGGTGCGCCGGTCAGCCCGGAGACGCTGAAGCGCTCCATGTATTCCGACATGTCGATCCGGATGATCGCGTCTTCACTGTCGAAAAGAAACTCCGCCAGGGCCCGGGCCAACTCCGTCTTGCCGACGCCCGTGGGGCCGAGAAAGATGAAAGAACCGATCGGTTTCTTGCGGCTCTTCAGGCCGGCCCGGGAGCGGCGAATGGCTCTCGAAACCGCGGTGATGGCTTCATCCTGTCCCACAATCCGTTCGTGGAGGGCTTCCTCCATGCGGAGGAGCTTCTCGCTCTCTTTTTCCTCCAGTTTGAATATGGGCACGCCGGTCATCTTGGAGATGATGTAGGCGATGTCGTCTTCGTCGACCTTGGACTTCTTTGATTCCCGCTCGTCCCGCCACTTCTGCTTGGCGTTGTTAAACTCTTCTTTGAGTTTGTCCTCCTGGTCCCGGAAGCGGGCCGCCTTCTCGAATTCCTGCAGGTGAATGTAGAGGTTTTTCTGCTCCGTCACCTCTTTGATTTTGTCCTGCATCGCCCGGAGCTCCGGGGGCAGGGTAAATTTCTGCAGCTTCGATCTCGACCCGGCTTCATCGATCACGTCGATGGCCTTGTCTGGGAGGAACTTGTTCGTGATGTAGCGATCGGAAAGCCGGGCTGCGGCATCAATGGCTTCGTCGGTGAATTCCGTGTTGTGATGTTCTTCGTACCGGTTCCGCAAGCCTTTGATAATGCGAACAGTCTCGTCCACCGAGGGGGCCTGGACATTGATCGTCTGGAAACGCCGTTCCAAGGCACCGTCCTTTTCGATGTACTTGCGGTACTCGTCGTAGGTGGTGGCCCCGATGCACTGGATTTCTCCCCGGGCCAGAGCCGGCTTGAGCATATTGGAGGCGTCCAGCGAACCCTCCGCGGCGCCTGCGCCGACGAGGGTATGGAGTTCATCAATAAAGATGATGATCTGGTTGTTGGAGGAGACGATCTCCTTGAGTACGATCTTGAGCCTTTCTTCGAACTGGCCCCGGTATTTTGTCCCGGCCACCAGGGAACCGAGGTCGAGGGCGATGACCTTGCGATTGGTCAGGCCGATCGGCACGTCACCGTTGATGATCCTCTGGGCCAGTCCTTCCACGATGGCCGTCTTGCCGACCCCCGGTTCGCCGATGAGGACCGGGTTGTTCTTGGTCCGCCGGCTCAGAATCTGAAGAACCCGCTCGATCTCATCGTTGCGCCCCACCACCGGATCGAGTTCGCTCCGCTTGGCCAGGTCAGTGAAGTCACGGCCGAACTCGTCGAGGGCCGGGGTGTTGCTTTTCGGTTTGGGAGTCTTGGATCGGGCCGAAGATTGATGGAGAAGGTTGATGGTCTGCTGCCTTGCTCCCAGCAGGCTTGCCCCCATGCTTCTCAGGATGTTCCCGGCAATCCCTTCTTCTTCCCGAACCAACCCCAGCAGGATATGCTCCGTTCCCACGTAGTTATGGTTCAAGAGGCGGGCCTCTTCTACGGCCAGTTCCAAAACTTTTCTCGCCTTCGGGGTAAAAGGAATTTCGCCAAAGGTGAGGGTGTCGGTCCCCTTCGGGAGGTTTCTTTCCACCTCCAGACGGAGATGATCGAAGTTAATGCCAAGGTTTTTCAGTATCTTACTGTGGAGGCCTTCCTCATCCCGGAGAATTCCCAAGAGGATGTGTTCCGTGCCGAGATACTCGTGCTGGTGTTTTTCGGCTTCCTCTCGAGCGAGGATAATCGTGCGCCGCGCCTTGTCGGTAAAACGTTCAAACATGCTAAACTCCTCTGATAATGTATGTTTTTATCTTATAGACGTTGCCCCTCGGTGTCAAGTTGTTTCCCCCCATCGACGTGCTTTGAGGGACTGAAAAATGGCGCTTCAGGAAGGTCGATGCCGGTCTTCATGAAAAGTTTTTCAGGCTGGACGAGGGCGCGGTCAGGCAGACCGGTCCGGGGTTGCGGCCCCTGTCTCCGGCAATGGATATTGGCTCCCGGGTTCCGGGATTCGCCGACCGGGCCCCACGGTTTCGCGACCCAGGCTGGGCCGATGCCGTCAGCGCCGTTCCGGTCATGGCCCCCGTTTGTTTTGCCTGCCCCCAGGGCCGCGGAGTACTTTTTTCATGGCGCCGCTGTGAATTAATGGGGGGCCTCGTGACGGGGCGGCGGAAACAGGGGCCTCAGCCCTTTGTCTGTGGCTAAGTCATTGAAATATATAACCAAAAGCGCGATTAAAAATTAGGCACTTTGTTGCGGTCCCTTGATTTTGAACTCACGGGAGCAGATTTTCACACAGCTATCCACATGTTATGCACATAATTTGTGGAGAGTTGAGCTAACCCGTGAAAAATCAAGCGCGTCTGTCCCGAGGGGTCAGACTTTATCTTCAGGGGTTACGTATTTTCCGGATTTTCTGATGTCGACTGGGGGCAAGGGAACTCGTTTGCTTTGTCAACCCAGCTGTGCCAGTCGTCGCCGATGTCGCCCCGCTTTCGGTAGCGGAGCATGGCGTCCTTGCAGGGGCACGACCGATCCTGTCTGATGAGATGGTGGAGGGTGTTTGCCATGATCCCGGGGATACGGGCCAGGCTCTCGTCGACCCGGCTTTTTTCATCCGCCGGCAGGGTCCCTTCGAAGAGAACCCCTTTTTCGTAGGGGAGGGTGCGAACACCCTCGGCATAGTTGGAGATGTAGCAGAGCGATCCGTAGCAGATTTCCAACTCCCTGGCCAGAAAGATCTCCGGGACCAGCGTCATCCCCACCATGTCTCCGCCGATCTGTTTCATGAACCGGATTTCAGCGGGGGTTTCCAGTCGGGGCCCTTCGGTGCAGACGTAGGTCCCTCCTCCGTGGTGCACACAGTCCAGCTCCTCCAGGGCGTCGAGGAAAGCTCCGCGGATTTCCGGGCAGAAGACAGGGTTCTGACGGATGAAACCGATCCCTTTGTCTTGAAAGAAGGTGGAAGGCCGGGTCCGGGTCAGGTCGATGAGGTCGTCGGGAATAATCAGGTCGCCGGGTCCGTAGGATGGATGGATGGCGCCCGGTCCGGACCAGGAGAGAATCCGTCTGGCGCCCAGTTCCTTGGCGGCATAGATGTTGGCCCGATAGTTAACGTAGGGCGCTGTCCGGTTGTAGCCGGTCTCGCCGTGGCGGGAGACGAAGGCCACCTCCGTCTCCTCCCACTGAAGAATTCGGAATGGCGCCGAAGGACCGTAAGGTGTCTCCAGGGTGATCCGTTCTTTTTCACGGCCCAAGGGGCCGGCTTCGACGCTGTAGGCGCCGCTGCCTCCGATGACCACATAGGGAATTGATCTGGCGATGGATATCTCTCCTCTTCTTCAGTCGAAACGCTTCAGCAGCCCATAGGTGTTGTTGCGCTGAGCCGGTCTGAATCCGGCATTCGCGATGAGACGGACAATTTCCCCGGGCGTCATGGTATGGGATACGCCGGTCGCGGCGACCACATTCTCCTCCAGCATGGTGCTGCCCATGTCGTTGGCGCCGAAGAAGAGGGCCACCTGCCCCATCTTGGGCCCCTGGGTCACCCAGGAGGCCTGAATGTTGTCCACATTGTCCAGCATGATCCGGGAGACCGACAGGATCCTGAGGTATTCCAGACCGGTGGCCGATTCGCCCTGAAGGTCGGTGTTTCCCGGCTGATAGCTCCAGGGGATGAAGGCGGTAAAGCCGTGGGTGTCGTCCTGGAGGTTTCGGATCTCCATGAGGTGTTCCATGATCTCTTCCGCCGTCTCCAGGCTCCCGAACATCATAGTGGCTGTAGACGGGAGACCGATCCCATGGGCTTCCCGCATCATCTGAAGCCATTCGCCCGCCGAAATCTTCCGGGGGCTCATGAGCTGTCGGACCCGGTCGACGAGGATTTCCGCGCCGCCGCCGGGAATGGAATCGAGTCCCGCTTTCTTGAGGCGCACCAGCACCTCCCCCATGGGCAGGGAAGACTGGCGGGCAAGATGAACGATTTCCGGCGGCGACAGGGCGTGAATCTGAATCGGAAAGCGGGCCTTGATTGCCTGAAAGAGTTCCTCGAAGTAGGCGAGAGAAAGATCGGGATGGATGCCGCCCTGCATAAGAATCTGGGTGCCGCCCTGATCCAGGGTTTCCTCGATTTTGCTGAAGATGGCCTCCCGGGAGAGCAGGTAGGCGTCCTCATCGTCGGGCGCCCGGTAGAAGGCGCAGAACCGGCACCGGTTAATGCAGACATTGGTGTAGTTGATGTTCCGGTCGATGACGAAGGTGACCGTTTGGTCCGGGTGTTTCCGGTCCCGTACCTGGCTTGCCCATTGGCCCAGGGAGAGAAGATCCGCCTTCTCAAGGAGGGTGACCCCTTCTTCCGGGGTGATCCGTTCTCCCCGGGCGATCTTTTCGCCAAAGGCTTTGGTTTCGGTTTCAACGGCCGTGGTTCCGGGATCCCTCATTTCAGCTCTTCACTTTCGGTCCCGGCGCCGGGGTCTGGTCGTAACGCCGGACTTCGTTGTACAGGGTATCCCGTTCCACGGGCACCCGGCCCGCCTTCTGAATCATGCGTACCAGGGCGTCCCGGGAGAGGGCTTCCGAGGTTGTGGCTCCGGCGGCATGGGTGATCTTCTCTTCCACCACGGTGCCGTCCATGTCGTCCACTCCGAAATGGAGGGAGACCTGGGCGATTTTTTCTCCCAGCATGATCCAGAAGGCCTTGATGTGGTCGAAGTTGTCGAGAAAAATCCGGCTCACCGCCAGGGTTTTCAGGTCATCAAAGCCGGTGGTCAAGGCAAAATCGGCGATCTGGGTGTTTTGGGGATGAAAGGCCAGGGGGATGAAAGCCTGGAAGCCGCCTGTACGATCCTGAAGGAAGCGAAGACGGTCCATGTGATCAACCCGGGCCCCGGCATTCTCCACGTGACCGTAAAGCATGGTGGCATTCGATTTCAGGCCCGATTCATGAACCGCTTCCATCACCTGGAGCCACCGCTCGCCGGAAATTTTCTCCGGGCAGATGGCGTTTCTCACCTCTGTGTCAAAGATCTCGGCGCCTCCGCCGGGGAGAGAGCCGAGCCCCGCCTCCTTCAGGGCTTCCAGGACCTTGGGAACCGTAAGTCCGGTGATCTGGGCGAAATAATCGATCTCCACGGCGGTGAAGGCCTGGATATGAATCCTGGGAAACCGGTCCCGAAGAGACGAGAGAAGGTTGAGGTAATAGTCGAAAGGGAGATCGGGGTGGAGCCCGCCCACAATATGGAATTCCGTGGCCCCTTCGGCGGCACCCTGCTCCGCCCGGGTCATGACTTCCGGCAGATCCATGGCGTAGGCGTCGGCGGCGCTGCTGTCACGGCTGAAGGCGCAGAACTTACAGCGATTGACACAGATGTTGGTGGGGTTGATATGACGGTTGACGATAAAGTAGGCTTTGTTGCCGTTCTTCTCTTTGTACCGCATGGAAGCCAGGCGCCCCAACCGCAGCAGGTCCTGACTCTCCATCAGGGTCACCGCTTCCGCCGTGGTGATCCGCCGGCCCGCTTCAACTTTTTTTTCGATATCATCCATGGGATGCATTAGGGTTTCCCTGCCGTCGTGGGCACCATACCATACTCGGTCGAGGTGAATCAAATGGGTCTGGCTGCCGGCTGCGGGGGCAGCTTTTGCCCAGAATAGAGTTGACGGGCCATGGGGGGGCATTGTAAAGTTTTTAGAGGCATAAGTGCTTGTTTATGAGCGGTATTTCAAGGTTCGGTTCTTGGCTGAAACGAAGCCCCGCTTGGGGCCGCCGGGAAAGGTGACGTTTTAGAATGATCGACATACACTGCCACATTCTGCCCGCCGTCGATGACGGTGCCGATGACATGGCCGAGACCCTGGACATGTGCCGCCTTGCCCTGGAGGACGGGGTGACAGCCGTATTCGCGACACCCCATCTGTTCAACGGCATGTTTGCCACCGACCGTGATTCCATCACCGCCGCCTACCACGATGTGACGGCGGCCCTCACCGCTCAAGGCATTCCGATCAACCTTTACCTGGGAAGCGATCTCCATTTGACCCCCCATATCCTGGACCAATTAAAAGGTGAGGAGGCCCTGACCTTGAACGGGGGGCGGTACTTC
>CAYUBU010000094.1:0-16089 GCA_964443105.1 uncultured Nitrospirota bacterium | reverse complement strand
GTCGAAGATGAAAGGACCGGTTTTCGGATCGCCGTGACGCTTGTAGGGCATCGGCTCGGCACCGGGCCATTCAAAAAAGGTGATGAGATCGTTCTTGGAAAGTTCCAGAAAATACTGGCGGTAGCCGGGCTCTCCCATGGTTAGAACCAGCCGCATCCCGAGCAGGTCTCTCCAGAAGCGAATGGTTTTGTCCATATCCCCTGTAACCAGAGCCAGATGGTTCAGTCCGGTAAATTTAACCATTCGAGAGCCTCCGTGTCCCCAAAAAGGAAATCAGTCCCCATTATCGATGATATAGTCCACATGGATCTTCATATCTTTACGGAGGGAATGATAGACGGAACAGTACTTCTCATGGGACAAATCGACCGCCCGCTTCATCTTGTTCTCCGTCAACCCCTCTCCCGAGGCCCGCAGTGTTATCTGGATGGAAGTATAATACTGGGGCGGCGTCGGGTTCCGCTCCCCCGCGATTTCCACCTTGCACGTTTTGAGGGCAACCCGCATCTTCTTGAGAAAGCTGACCACATCGATACCCATGCAGCCAGCCAGGCTGAGCAGAAGGCTTTCGGTGGGGGCGCATCCCCACTGGACTTTCCCGTCCATCTCAAACTCATATCCCACCTGGGTCCGGGCCTCAAAGAGCAGATCCTCTTTCCAGGTCACCGTGCCCCGGGTCACGGGATTGACTTTCTTCTTGTACGCGTCCATTCCTTCCAGTGTCTTTTCTTCTTCCATTGAACGAAACCTCCCCGATGTAAGATCTTTGATAAAACACAAAAGAATCGCGGGGTCTCTCAAGGACCCGGTCAACCCTTCTGCCATTCCGGTTGGACGGCGATCTTATTACTTTCCCATGAGCGATGCAACCCATTTTGCTACACGGAACAGCGCGACGGCAAGGCCTCCATCCCTATGGAAGAGAAGGCGATTCCTAGATCTTTCCCGCCCCCCATGATTGCACCAGCGACACGAAGCGCTCCGCCCATGCCGGGGCTGATGCAATGTGGAGGTGGGCGTAAGAGGCAAGCACATTCCTGTAGACCATGCCGTCATGCTCGCCGTCGACACCAAAGCCCCGGACCATCTTGTAAGCGAAGGCGACCTTCCCCAGGTTCACTACCCTGGAATGGTGAAACTCATGACCCCGAACCTCAACACCCGCTGACGCCCAGGGCGACTCGCCGGCCGGTCGAAGCACCACATAACCGTGCCCCATGGGCCTCCGTTTCATTTCCACATCGCAGGGGAGGGCACCAACCATGGGGCATCTCTTTCCGGCAAAAGAGATGGACCGTGACAGATACATGAGCCCGCCGCATTCGGCATACACCGGGAGCCCCTCTTCGATCCTTCCTTTGATCTCATGGCGGAGCGATCGGTTCCCCTCCAGCTCATCCATGAAAATTTCAGGGAACCCGCCGCCCATGTAGAGGCCATTGACGGCGGGCAGATTTTCCTCGGTCATGGTATTAAAGAAAACCAGTTCGGCACCAGCCGCCCGGAGGGCTCGCAGATTTTCAGGATAGTAGAAGGTAAAGGCGGGATCCCAGGCCACCCCGATACGTACCTGAGGCGGCGGAAGAGGCGTGAGGGCCTGCGGGGCCACCGGCAAGGGGGGGGCGGCAGCGGCGATCTCCCTGATCCGTTCCAGGTCCACGTAGGTGGACACAAGATCAGCGAGGCGATCGACCACGGCGGGCAGACCCGCGCTCTCCCGGACAGGCGTGAGCCCCAGATGCCTTTCCCGAATAATCGCCTCCTTCTGGTCCGGTATGGCACCGACGACCGCAATGTGGGCATAACGGTCGAGGGCTTCCTTCAGTTTCTTCTCATGGCGCGTCCCCCGAACCCGGTTCAAGATCACGCCGGCAACGGGCGTCCCCGGTTCAAACTGCAGGTGCCCCAGGAGCAACGGCGCCACCCCCCGGGTCATACCGCGGGCATTGACAACCAGGATTGCCGGGGCTTTGAGCAGCCGCGAGAGGGCTGCCGTACTGTCGCTCCCCTCGAGATCGAGGCCATCAAAAAACCCCATATTTCCTTCGATTACGTTCAGGTCTGCGCCCCGACTCGATGCGCCAAAGCTGCGGAGAATTTCTTTTCTCCCCATCATGAAGAAATCGAGATTACAGCAATCCCGGCCGGTGGCCGCGGACAGCCACATGGGGTCGATGTAATCCGGCCCTTTTTTAAAGGGCTGGACCTGCAACCCTTGTCTCTGCCAGGCGGCGCAAAGACCGATGCTGATGGTTGACTTGCCCGAACTTCGGTGGGGGGCGGATATCAAGACTCTCTTCACTGCTTTTTCCCTCGGTGCCGCCATCGGTTACCCTCGCCTTTGTCGTGGCCCCAGCCCCGGCCAAAGAGTGTTATCCTACCTTCCTGAAACGGGAAAAATCAAGGTTTCTTTGCCGAGCTTTCCCAAGGGGAGACCGCTTTTTTCCTTGACACAGGACTCTACAAACCCATAAGATTTCGCTTCTGTTTGCGTAATGATTCAACTGTGGGGAAATTATGATGCAGTGTTCCATCAAGTATAAACCGATAATCTGGAAAACATCGCAGCAGGATGCAGAGGACCTGAAGATGTCCTTTCTGACGGGCGACGGACAGTGCCCAGCCTGTAAACGGGAGGGACTCGACGTTATGGTGGAAGAGAGATACGGCGAGACCCCTTGAGAGAGTGACGGTACCTACGCCGTGTGCGTAGAAATGAAGCATGCGTCGCCTCTCGACTGATTCTCCCCTTTTCGCCATGCCTATCCCGGGGTTTCAACGTGACGTCACGGTTCGATCCGAAAGGTTGTGCCCCTTTCACCATCGCGGTTTTGGGCACAAGGGGATGGACCCCTGTTCGCCCCCCGGAGTCCCTTCCGCCGCGGGATTCCCATTCTGATCCCCCGGAGTCATGGTCTCGGGGGCAGTCAGGATTTCCGCCTAACACGGCGACACCTTCCCTGCAGGCCTCGAAGACGCCACCGCCATGAACCTGCCGAACCTCCTGACAATCGTGCGAATGTTCCTGGTCCCCATCTTCGCCATGGCGGCCCTGGAGAAACGCACCCTGCTGGCTTTGGGAATTTTCGCCACGGCGGGACTGACCGACGCCCTCGATGGATATATCGCCCGGCGGTTTCACCTCAAGACCCGATTGGGCGCCATTCTTGATCCCCTGGCGGATAAGCTTCTTCTTATCACGGCCTATCTCGTTCTTCCCCTCTATGAGACTTTCCCCCTCTGGCTATCGGGTGTGGTGATTGCCAGAGACATGATCATGATTGGAGGAATCGTCTGGATTTATCTGCAAAACAGAGTCCTGCAAATTTCTCCATCCATTCTAGGCAAGACAACCACTTTCGTTCAACTCCTGACCATCACGCTCTTCCTCCTCTCTCGTGAGATCCACATGATTGACAAGGCACTTCTGCCGCTCTATTTGACCACCGCGTCGGTCACGTTGGCATCAGGCGTTCATTATGCCTATACAGGCTTCCGCCTCGTGGCGGCCAACCCGCCATCACTGGAAGACGGGGGGTAGCCATTGACCTGTAAAGACCAGAAGGCCGGGCTTAAGATCACCGGGGTCGCCGCCGGCTCGCCGGCAGAGAGGAACGCCCTCCGGCCCGGCGATCTCCTGCTGCGCATCAACGGACAAGTCATCCGGGATCATATCGACTATCGGTATCATTCTAGCGAAGAGACGCTGGTTGTTGAAGTCAAACAGCAGGGGCAGGACCTTGTCGCAAACATCCGTAAGGAGATCGATGAGGATCTGGGACTTGAACTGATGGAACCGCGATACCGGACATGCCGCAACCAGTGCATCTTCTGCTTCGTCCACCAGATGCCGCCGGGGCTGAGGCAGTCACTCTACGTGAAGGATGACGACTATCGCCTCTCCTTTATGCATGGCAACTATATCACCCTGACCAATCTTGAAGAGCAGGACTTTCAGCGGATTTTTCAGCAGCACCTTTCGCCCCTCTATGTGTCGGTTCATGCTACCGATGATCGTATTCGACGGGAAATCCTGGGCAACCCCGAAGCCCCTCCCCTGCTCCCTCTTCTACGACGTTTTGCATCCCAGGGTATCGAGCTTCATACCCAGATTGTACTCTGCCCCGGGGTCAATGACGGTGCCATACTGGACCGATCGATTAAAGATCTCAAGAAAATATGGCCTCAGTTGAAATCAGTCGCTGTCGTTCCGGTGGGGCTCACCGGTCACCGCGCCCGCCTCCCTCTGCTCCAGCCGGTCGACAGCACCTGCGCAGAGAAAATATTGAACAAGATTCATCCTGTTCAAGAAGCATGCTCCGGGACCCTGGGCGATCCCTGGATCTTTCCTTCCGACGAATTCTACCTCATCGCCCAAGTCGCCTTCCCCCCCCTGTCCGCTTACGGCGAACTGGCGCAACTGGAAAACGGGGTCGGCATGGTGCCGCTTTTTCTCGCAGAAATTGAGGAAGACCTCGCCCAATGGCCGCCTTCAACCACAAAAAAGCGTGTGACCCTGGGGACCGGTCGTCTTGCCTACCCCGTCCTGGCGGCGCTAACGGATAGAATTTCCCGCCGGACAGGGGTTGAGATAGATCTGATCATGATTGAAAATCGATTTTTCGGAGACTCGGTTACCGTAACCGGCCTTATAACCGGCACGGACCTGCTTCAGGCTCTTCCAGAAAGACGGGAGACCGGCCCGATTGTCCTCCCCGGAAATATGCTCCGTCCCGACGGAAAAAGCTTCCTCGACGGCATGACCGTAAAAGGGGTGGAAAAACAACTGGGGTACCCGCTATCCTTCGCAGAACCGACCGGTCCGGGGCTGCTGGCAGCTATTCGAACCGTTGGCGGCATCTCATAGCCCCCTGATCCCCTCTCTTTGACCTCTTTATTTCACCTTGACAATTTTGGACACCATCAATTAGAATTTCCTTATATGGTTTAAATTCATTTTTTTCAATATTCTCAAGTTTTGCAAGTATTCCCTAGGGAGATCACCGAATGGCAGGAAGATTAGGTGCATTGCTCGTTAGCGCAAGTCTCATCACTGAGGTTCAGCTCGAGCAGGCCCTGGCCAAGCAGAAAAAGGAAGGCGGAAGACTGGGGAGCAACCTGGTCGATATGGGCTTTATCCACGAAGATGGTTTAATCTCCTTTCTGAGCCAGCAATATGGAATCCCCTCGGTAGACGTCTCCAATTTCCAGATTGAGACCGAAGTCATTCGGTTGATTCCGTCAGAAGTTGCCCAGAAATACATGATCATTCCCGTCAACCGCAAGGGATCGACTCTGACAATCGCCATGGTTGATCCCTCCAACGTTTTCGCCATCGACGACGTGAAGTTCATGACCGGGTACAATGTGGAGCCCGTCGTCGCCTCAGAAGGGTCTATCAAGGAAGCCATCGACAAGTATTACGATTCGGCTGATATGCTCCAGACGGTCATGCAGGACATCCAGGAGGAGGTTGACTTTGACGTCATTGAAGACGAAGGGGATATGGACCTCGACCTGGGCGAGATCAAGCAGGCAGTGCAGGATGCGCCGGTCGTCAAGCTGGTCAATCTGATCCTCGCGGAAGCGATCAAGCAGGGAGCCAGCGATGTCCACATCGAACCCTATGAGAAGGATTTCCGCGTCCGCTATCGCATCGATGGTGTGCTGTATGAAGTCATGGCCCCTCCAAAGCGCTTGAAGGACGCTCTCACATCGCGCTTGAAGATCATGGCCGAATTGGATATCGCTGAACGCCGCCTCCCCCAGGATGGTCGAATCAAGCTGAAAATGAGAGGAAAAGAGGTCGATCTCCGGGTCTCCACGCTGCCCACCCTCTTTGGCGAGAAAGTGGTTATGCGTATCCTGGACAAGAGCAATTTGATGCTCGACATGACCAAACTCGGGTTTGATCCCGTAGCACTGGGACACCTGCAAGAAGCTATTTTCTCTCCCTACGGCATGGTGCTTGTCACGGGACCGACAGGAAGCGGTAAATCGACCACACTCTATTCTGCCATGGGTCAGATCAACAAACCTGACCTCAATATCATGACTGCTGAAGATCCGGTGGAATACAACCTTTTCGGCATCAACCAGGTTCAGATGAAGGAAGAGATCGGGCTGAATTTCGCGGCCTCCCTCCGCTCTTTTCTCCGGCAGGATCCCGACGTCATCATGGTCGGTGAGATCCGCGACTATGAAACAGCCGAAATCGCTGTCAAGGCAGCCTTGACGGGCCACCTGGTTCTCAGCACATTGCATACCAATGATGCCCCCAGCACGATCAACCGTCTTCTCAATATGGGTATCGAACCTTTTCTCGTGGCTTCCTCCGTCGTTCTCATTATGGCCCAACGTCTGGCCCGCCGCATCTGCCCCTCCTGCAAACAGCAGGTCGAAATTCCGGAAAAGACCCTGGTCGATATGGGGCTCACACCGAAGCAGGCTACTGAGATCACCTGTTATCAGGGAACGGGTTGCTCCAATTGCAGCAACACGGGGTATAAGGGACGGATCGGCCTCTACGAAATCATGCCTATCGACGATAAGATCCGGGAGCTTGTTCTGGAAGGCGGTTCGGTGGCTGAAATCAAGCAGATGGCCATCGCCAACGGAATGCAGTCTCTGCGGATGGCAGGCATCCAGAAACTGATCGACGGTCAAAGTACGGTGGATGAGATCCTTCGGGTTACCTTTGGAGACTAATTCGACACCCCCGCCGGGGAGCGGCGCATAAGGAGAACGGCATGGCTCTGAGCCTTCATCAGCTGTTAAAAAGCATGATCGAGAAAGGTGCCTCCGATCTGCACATTACGACGGGATCAGCACCACAGATTCGAGTCGACGGCAAACTGATTCCCATGAATCTTCCGCCTCTCACACCGACCGAGACCAAACAGCTCTGTTACAGTGTATTGACAGACGCCCAGAAACAGAAGTTCGAAGAAGCCAACGAACTCGACGCATCCTTCGGCGTCAAAGGGCTCAGCCGATTCCGGGCCAATTTTTTTATCCAGCGCGGCGCCGTCGCGGGCGCCTTAAGAACAATCCCCTATAAGATTCTCACTTTTTCCGAGTTGGGGCTTCCACCGGTTGTCGAGAAGCTCTGCGAGAAACCCAGAGGACTCGTACTCGTCACGGGGCCGACGGGCAGCGGGAAATCAACGACCCTGGCCTCAATGATCGACAAGATCAATAGCGAGAGACACGAGCACATCATAACCATCGAAGACCCGATCGAATTTCTGCACCACCACAAGAAGTGCGTGGTGAACCAGCGTGAAGTCAATGCCGATACAAATTCCTTTAAGGGCGCTTTGAAATATGTGCTGCGCCAGGACCCGGATGTGGTGCTCATCGGCGAAATGCGGGATCTGGAGACTGTTGAAGCGGCGCTCACCGTTTCGGAAACGGGACATCTCTGTTTCGCGACGCTTCATACCAATTCAGCTGCCCAGACCATTAATCGCATCATCGACGTCTTCCCCTCTCATCAACAGTCACAGATACGGGCCCAATTGTCTTTTGTCCTCGAAGGGGTACTGTCACAACAGCTGATTGCCAAGGCCTCGGGACGAGGCCGTTCTCTTGCTCTCGAAATTATGGTGCCCAACGCCGCCTTAAGAAACCTCATCAGGGAAGACAAGGTTCATCAGATCTATTCCTCCATGCAGACGGGACAAAGCCAATTCGGCATGCAGACGATGAATCAGTCGCTCTTGGACCTGTACCAGAAGCGCTTCATTACCTATGATGATGCAATCGGGAGGTCGACAGTACCCGAGGAGATGCTGACCATGCTGCAGCAGGCCGATTCCACGGCCGATGTCAATGGTAAAGCGAGGCGCCGCCCTTCCAAAGTGAGATACTGATTCCCGATGATTTAAGGCATCGAATCGAGGAGAGAAACTATGCAAGCCTTCAAGTATGCAGGAGAGACCAAGTCCGGTGGTGTGAAAAAAGGTGTCATTGAGGCAGGCTCCCGAGATGAGGCCATGGCCATGCTGCGGCAGCAGGGTGTGCGGGCGACTTCGGTCACCTCTAAGCCGAAAGACATTGAGATCAAATTGCCGGGCTTCGGCGGCGGCGTCAAAGAAACGGAAATCGTAATCTTTACCCGCCAGTTCGCAACCATGATCGATGCAGGCCTTCCGCTGGTACAGTGTCTCGAAATTCTCTCCACCCAGACTGAAAACAAGCGTTTCGCAAAGGTTATCGCTGCGGTCAAACAGGATGTGGAAGGGGGTTCCACCTATGCCGATGCCCTTCGAAAACACCCCAGTGTCTTCAACGATTTGTACGTCAATATGGTGGAAGCAGGTGAAGTGGGCGGCATTCTGGACACCATTCTAAACCGCCTCGCGGCTTACATCGAAAAAGCGGTCAAGCTCAAGAAGCAGGTGAAGGGCGCCATGGTCTATCCCTCATCGGTGCTTGGTGTTGCCATCCTCGTGGTTGCCATCATTATGATTTACGTAATCCCCGTATTCCAGAAGATGTTTGCCGGATTTGGTTCCGATCTCCCGGGCCCAACGCTTCTGGTTATCTCCATGAGCACCTTCCTCAAGGCCAATATTGTCTATATTCTTTTGGGGCTTTTCCTCTTTGTTGTCGCCTTCTCCCAAGCCTACAGGAGGAGCCATCGGTTCAAGACGGCCGTCCACGTGATCCTTCTGAAAATGCCGGTCATAGGCACCCTCATCCGCAAAGTTGCGGTGGCCAAGTTCACCCGAACCCTGGGTACGCTGATCAGCAGCGGCGTTCCCATCCTCGACGGCCTCGAAATCGTGGCCAGAACGGCAAACAACAAAGTGATCGAAGCAGCCGTCATGAAGACTCGGGATAGCATCCGGGAGGGGAAAACCATCTCGGAGCCACTTGCTGAAACCAAGGTCTTCCCCCCCATGGTGGTCCAGATGATCAGTGTTGGCGAACAGACCGGCGCCCTGGACGCCATGCTGTCCAAGATTGCAGACTTCTACGACGACGAAGTGGACAACGCCGTCGCCGCGCTGACGTCTCTCCTCGAGCCGGTTATGATGGTCTTTCTCGGCGGAACCGTCGGCTTTCTCGTGGTCTCCATGTACCTACCCGTATTCAAAATGGCCGAAGTCGTTAAGTAACACGAGCGTCTTGGCCTCATAGAAACTGTATGATCGGTAAACCCCATACAAGGAACACAGCCACCCATCGACTGGCTGCCGGAGAGCCCTCGGGTTACGATGACCTGTCGAGCAGGTTGAAGTGGATCATCCTCTTGCGGCTGATCCTCGTTACCATTCTCCTTGGCGTCACCGTGGTGCTGCGTCTTCGAGATTCTTCGACAGGCGGGATCTCGTCTTTCATCTTTCTCTACAGTCTTATTGGGTATTCCTACGCTCTGACCACCATTTCGGCGCTCGCCGCCAAGTATATGAAACGGCCCGTTTTCCTTTCGTATCTTCAGATCATTGGGGACCTGATTTTTATCACAGGCATTCTCCACATCACCGGAGGGATTGACAGCCCCTTTGTCTTTCTCTATTTTTTCTCCATTATCACCGGCAGCATCCTTCGCTACCAGAAGGGGAGCCTCATCGCGGCATCTCTCAGTGCCTGTTCCTACCTGGCTCTGGTCTACCTGAACACTGCGGGGGACTTCCCCCTGCACTCAGGAACGGGCATCTCTTACACCTCGGCGGAACTCTATTATCGCACATTCCTCAATCTCTTTTCCTTCGTGATCATCGCCTTCCTCAGCAGCCAGCTCGCCGGACGGCTTAAAATGGCAGGGGAAGAGATCCGGCAGAAAGCGGACAGCATCGAAGATCTTGAACTCCTCAACGAAAACGTCATCCAGAGCGTCACCAGCGGATTGATTACCACCGACCTCCACGGCAAGATTACGTCGGTTAACATGGCCGCTGAGAAGATCCTTCGAATCCCCAGGAATGAAATTCTGGAGGCAAAGCTCGATGCCCTGTTCCCCTATCCCGAGGTCCGGGAGTATCTGGAACTCAAGAGAATCGATGAGGCAAATGAGAAATACAGCCGGTTGGAAGTGGAATACGGAAACATCGAAAACCTAGCGGTCACTCTGGGAATGACGCTGACGCCCCTGCGGAACCGCACGGGCGGTTTGACCGGTTCCCTTTGTACCTTTCAGGACCTGACTCAGATCAAGGCGTTGGAGGAGAAGATGCGCCGCCACGAACAGCTTGCGGCGATTGGAGAATTGGCCGCCGGCATGGCTCACGAGATCAGGAACCCCTTGGCCTCCATGAGCGGTTCGATCCAGGTTCTTCAGGCTGAACTCGACTTGAATCGTGACAACCGGCGTCTCATGGACATTATCTTGAAGGAGACGGACCGCCTCAATACGCTGATCGGTAATTTTCTCATGTACGCCCGGCCCCGGCCTCTGGACTGCCGCCCTCAAAGGCTCCGTGAATTGCTGGAAGAGACATTCCTCCTCTTGAAGAATAATCACCGCGTTCACCAGGCGATTGAAATCAAGATGGATGTAGACAGCGACTCGGCAGTCATGGCGGATTCCATGGCCATTCGCCAGGTTTTATGGAACCTCGCGACCAACGCCATTGATGCCATGCCTGACGGCGGTACGCTGACCATTGAGACCCGGGATATGGAATGGGGAGAGACTTCACAATGGGGGAAGGTACCGGGGCAAGGCGGCATGGTCCGGGTGACGCTGACCGACACGGGAAAGGGGATTTCCCCCGAAATCAGCAAGACGATCTTCTTTCCATTCCGAACGAACAAAGCCGGCGGTACGGGACTGGGACTGGCTATTGTGCATCAAATTATTGAACAGCATGGCGGTTGGATCGATGTTGTGAGTTCCCCCGGAGAGGGAACTGCCGTTCATCTTTACTTGCCAAAACCTGTAGAATTATTGCTTCATCAGGAGGTGTAGATGGACGCCATTCTGGTCGTTGACGATGAACAAAGTATGCGCGAGTTTCTGGCGATCATGCTGGAGAAAGAGGGCCATACCGTGCAAACCGCTTCCAGCGGTAAAGCGGCTCTCAAGTTGATGGAAACAGAGATCTTTTCTCTGGTCATCACGGACATCAAGATGCCCGGGATGAGCGGCATTGAGCTTCTGGAGACAATACAGCGTATTTCTCCCGACACACAGGTTCTCATGATAACAGCCTACGGGTCGACAGACAATGCCGTAGAAGCCATGAAGAAGGGAGCCTTCGACTACATTTTGAAACCCTTCAAAATTGATGAGATCAAACTCATTATTCGGAATGCCCTGGAACAGCACCACCTCACCCAAGAAAACGCCCTGCTCAAAGAAGAGCTCTACTCTCGGGACGGCCTTAAAGAAATCATTGGAAAGAGCCGGGCTATCCGAAGTGTCTTTCAGATCATTCACAAGACCGCCAAGAGCAAGAGCAACGTGCTCATCAGCGGCGAAAGCGGCACCGGGAAAGAGTTGGTAGCAAAGGCCATCCATCGCTTGAGCCGCCGGGCAGAGAAGCCCCTGGTCACGATCAACTGCGGTGCACTGCCGGAAAACCTGCTGGAGAGCGAGCTTTTTGGATACCAGCGCGGCGCATTTACCGGGGCCGCTGAAAACAAGAAAGGTCTTTTTGAGGTGGCCCATGGCGGCTCCATTTTCCTGGACGAGATCGGAGAAATGAAGCCCACGATGCAGGTCAAATTGCTGCGGGTATTGCAGGACCAGGAATTCCGGAGAATCGGCGGCACGGAAAATATCACGGTGGACGTTCGAATCATTGCGGCCTCAAACCAGGATTTTGAGAAAAGCGTTCAGGAAAAGCGATTCAGGGAAGATCTCTTTTACCGGTTGAACGTGATCCCGATTCACCTTCCGCCTCTGCGGGACAGAAGAGAAGATATCCCCATTTTGGCGGACCATTTCTTGAACAAGTATGCCCCGGGCAGAAAGATCACGGTAACCCAGGAATGCATTGAGATCCTCACTAACCATCCATGGCAAGGGAACGTTCGAGAGCTGGAAAATGTGATTGAACGGACCGTCGTCCTCTTGCAGGGTGACCAGATCACCATGGGCAATCTCCCCCAGATGCTGATCGAAGGCGCCAACCCTTCCGGTGCTGTCACTGCCGAACTACCGGAAGATGGCCTCGATTTTGACCGGGTCATCGAGGAGATGGAGAAAGATCTTCTCTTGAAAGCCTTGGAAAAAAGCGGCGGCGTGAAGAAAGAAGCCGCCCGAATCCTCCAGATGAGCTTCCGTTCCTTCCGTTATAAATTGAGCAAGTACGAACTCGGGCGTTTGGAGGAGGCCAAGAAAGACTGAGATGAAAGTTTCTCGCCTCTAGCCCGGGGAAAAAACCTTTCCCCTCCGCCTCCTGAACTTGAATTTGTTTCAAACCTGTGGTACGTTTAGCCCTGTCCTCGTTAGTCTGCCACCATGCTCATCATCTTTGGGAGGGAATCATGCTCGTACTGAAAATGATCGTTCTTCTGGGAGTCTTCGCGGTCATGCTCTACTTTGCCGATCAAAACACCGGAATTGCTCAACTCCACTTCGGTGATTACGAAACGATCCCCGCGCCCATGCATCTGGTGGTCATCCTATCAGTAACGGTGGGGATGATCGTGGCCCTTGTCATCGGCTTTATTGACAGTATTAAGTTACGAAGCCAGGTACGGACTCTCAAAAGGGACAAGAAGCAGATGGAGGATGAGCTCAATTCACTTCGGAAAATGCCCATCGTCGACACCCAGGAATCTGTGGGCCTTGCCACACCGGACGATGAGGAATCAGTGAGAGGGAGCGCGTGATCAACCCGCAGGCCGATACGCTTCTCCTCTTTGGCGCCGGTCTCCTTGCGGGCGTCATCGCCGGACGCCTCCTGCCCCGGAAGGGTGATAGCACCACCCAGGATTCGGGGCGCAGCAGCTACTACAAGAGCCTCAATTACATTCTCTCCAACGAACACGACAAAGCCATTGAGGAATTCACCCGCATGGTGGAAGTCGATTCGGAGACAGTGGAAGTCTATCTCAGTTTAGGAAGCCTCTTCAGATCCAAAGGCGAAGTGGGGCGGGCAATCCGGATTCACCAAAGCATCATTGTCCGGCCGGGTCTGGACAAGAAAATGAAGATTCAGGCCCATTTCGACCTCGCCCTCGACTATCAGAAAGCCGGCCTCTTTGATAGCGCCATCGAAACCTTGAAAACAGTCATTCAACTCGATCCCCGACACGTCAAGGCCTATCAGCATCTGGAAAAGATCTACGAGGACGAAAAAAGCTGGGACGAGGCCGCTGAAGCTCAGAAACAGATACAGAAGCTGACCAAGTCAAAGGAGACCATGATCCTGGCACATCTGCAGACGGAAAAGGCCAAGATGCTCCAGCAGGAGGACAAGGCGGAAGAGGCGGTTCGGGGGTTCAAAAGAGCCATTCAGATTAATCCGGGGTGCGTCGACGCCTACCTGCATCTCGGCGACCTCTACCACAATGAAGGGAAGTACCGCAAAGCCATTAAGATTTGGGAGGGTGTCGCGGAACGGACACCCCAGTATGCCTTTCTGACATACAAGCGTCTGGAAAGCTCCTATTTTGAACTGGGGCAATACGATGAGATGGAGGAAATCTATCTCAGAAACGCCCGATTGAATCCCGGTGACGTCCAAACAAGACTGGTTCTGGGCGACTATTTCTTACGGAAGGGGCAGTTGGAGGAGTCCATAAATGTGTTTCAGGAGGTTCTGGATCTCAATCCTAAATGCATCGAGGCACACCAGAAACTGGCCGAGGCTTTCCTGACTCAGGGCAAGTCGGAGGACGTCCGTGAGAAACTCCGGACTCTGGTGGAAATCTTCTCCGACAAGTATCTATTCTACCACTGCAGCCAATGCGGCTTCGAGTCCAAGAGCATCCTCTGGCGCTGCCCCCAGTGCAAGAGTTGGAATACCTTCAGCAGCTGAAGCAAAACACATTACGAGTAGCGCAAGAATAAAGAAGGGGAATCCGGTCAACCCGGATTCCCCTTCTTTCAGTTTCGGACCCTGACGGGCTTATTCTCCTGTGGCAGCCTTGTGCAGTTTAATTTCTACTTTTTCCGTGAGAGAACCGTAGTATTTCCTGAGAATCATCAGCACTTCGGGACGGCTGAAATGATCCGGAACCTCTTCGCCTTCGGAAAGCATCTTCCTCAGCTTTGTACCTGAGAGGAGCATCCGGTCTTCTTTACCATGACAGCATGTTCTCATAGATGCCATGCCGTCACATTTCACGCAATAGAACGTCCAATCAATCTTCAGCGGCAGGGTTTCCAGTGCATCCTTGGGAATCTCGTCAAAGATATGGTGGGCATCAAAGGGGCCGTAGTAGTCACCCACACCGGCATGGTCTCTTCCAACGAGGAGATGGCTGCAGCCGTAGTTCTGACGGAAAAGGGCATGGAGCAACGCTTCCCGGGGGCCGGCGTAGCGCATATCCAGAGGGTAGCCTGCCTGGATAACCGTGTCCTTCACGAAGTATTTGTCAATTAGTGTACCGATGGCATCAGTCCGAACATCGGCGGGAATGTCTCCAGGTTTCAGCTTCCCAAGGAGCTGATGAATGAGAACACCGTCGCAGATTTCGATGGCGATCTTGGCCAGGTACTCATGGGAACGGTGCATGGGATTCCGGGTCTGGAAAGCGGCTACCGTGCTCCACCCTTTTTCCTCAAAAATCTTTCTTGTCTCAGCCGGGGTCAAATAGACGCCCGGATACTTGGCGGGGAACTTTCCTTGGCTGAAAACCTTGACGGGACCTGCCAGATTGACGTCACCCTGCTCCGTCACCTGGACCACACCGGGATGATCCAGCTCGGTGGTCTTGTAGACGTGCTGGCATTCGAACTTCTTGTCCGCCTTGGTCATGTCGTACATCTCTTTAATCACCATGGAACCCATGATCTCCCCAGACTCCTCATCGACCAGGGCAACCTCTTCTCCCACCTTGAGTGAATCGGCCTGCCCCTTGTTGGTGGAGAGGGTGATGGGGATGGGCCAGAAAAGGCCATCGGCCATGGTGAAGTTCTCACAAACCCCTTTCCAGTCGCCCTTGGACATAAACCCATCCAACGGCGTAAACCCGCCGATGCCGAGCATAATGAGGTCCCCCGTCTCCCGGGAACTCATGCGTACCTGGGTTAATGATTTTGCCTTCTCTTTGGCTTCCGCCAGCTGCTTGCCTTCCAAGAGAAGCGGTTTCAGGCCTTGGCCTCCGTGTGGTTGAACCAGTTTGGACATTGTTGCCTCCTCTATTGCAGGGGTTATCAAACATTCATGACCGCCGCGTTCCATAGAAGTGCCGAACGGCGAGCATATTCAAACGTTTCTCACGACAAAATTGTATCTCAGGCTACTTGGCCGTCATCCGCGCGAAAACAAGGGCCGTTGTTCGGTAGAAAATGTGTGCGAATTTAGAATAAGGGGCGTAGGCAAAAAGATAAAACACAATGACCAGATGAACAAAATAGACCAGTTTTGCCAAAACGCCGGGGTGGTGATTATCGGCGCCCATGTACCGGAGGAGCTGGGCCAGAAGACCGGTGGCGCCCACAAGCAAAACCATACTGAGGAAACCCCAGTCAAAATAGGTGCCCTGACCGGACTTGACGTCCTTTGACTTGCGGAGCATGATGAGGAGTATCGCCCCGGCAAGGAGAGCCGCGGCACTGACATTGCCGATGACCTTCATGCTCAAAAAGAGTGTCTTGCCAAGAAACGATGTTTCTCCGGTGAAGTACATGATGATGAAGCCGATCGTCGTGGTTATGGCCAGACCGATGAAGGCATAAAAGGTCAGCAGATGGGCCGTGGAACGCTCCTTGTTGACATCACACTCCTTGAATTTGCTGTGGGGCAGAATCTCCTTGACCACAGCAACGATATTTCCCATGAGGCTGCCCGACGGCTGAAGCGAAGTGGACGTCTTCATCCCTTCCCACATATTGGTGATTCCCTTGTAGGCAGACCAGAGCGCGAAGAGAGCTGCCGATATAAAAATACCGTCCACCAGCCAGGTGTTAATGAAATTTCCAAAAGCCCCGACATGCATGAGGGATTCGGGGAGCGCCTTATT
>CAYUBU010000093.1:0-7401 GCA_964443105.1 uncultured Nitrospirota bacterium | reverse complement strand
TCACTGCCGTTATCCGGCAGTTTTTCGTAGAGTTTCTTGACGACGTCCACGGCCCGTGTCGTCGCGTCCACCACCGATTGGAACGTAAGAACGGGCGGAAACTGCGTCAAACGGTTCTGCTGTCCAAGCTTGTCGATCGCCTCCTGCGCTGCAAGTGAAAGATCCCACATCTGGGCACCGCCGTTCTTGGGAAACGATGTGTACTTGAACGGCTCTATTTCCGTTTTCACGTCAACCCATTTGTATTTCTCAAAGGCAGGGATCCATGAAAAAGCCTTGTGGGAGTTTGAAACGCGGGCAATCGAAGTAATTCCAACGGCCGGTGAGAACAGGATGAGCTTGTCGGGACGGGTTCCCTGCTGGTTCAGGAGCACATCGGCCGTGTATTTCAACGCGAGTGCGCCACCTGCCGAATAGCCGCAAATATAGAAGGGCCCCTTTTCGCCCGTACGCTCAACAACGTGCCGTGCCCCCATGTTGACGATGGCATACCAGTCTTCCCATGAGACATCGAGCAGGCCGGCTGGAACGGTGCCGTGCCCCGGAAGTCGCACACTGAGCACGTAAAACCCTTTCTTGAGAAAGATCTCCCCAATGTGCCGGAGGCTGTAGGGTGAATCGGACAGGCCGTGAATGAGCAAAACCCCGCCCTTGATTTCTTCGGGGACCAGTTGGTAGGTTCTGTTCCAGTTCTGCGGAAACCTTGCGGGTGTGTTTTGTCCATCCTGGATATAGCGGATGAACCTGGAGTATTGAGGCGAGGCATTTAGATCGACGGCATATCGATCAAGTTGCGCGAAGAGCCCATCTTCCAGTTCCCGGTACTGGGCGAGGTTGTATTCACCTCGGGAATCCTTCGCCTGGAACTCGCCGTGCGGGGCCTCATGGTGCCAAAGTTCCAGATCCGGCTTACGAAGCGACAAGAAGGCGCCGACGAGAAGAAGCAGCATGACGATAATGGTGAGCAGCAGCCATCTCTTGAATAGCCACGGAAGAAGAAGTGCCGTTGGTTTCATAATTTCTCCGTCCTGTGTCGTTGTTTTAACTTGCCGTATGCGATGTGCTCCGACAGTACAACCCGAGTCTCATTGGATCAACCCTATCCATTCCTGGAACCGAAGGACCTGAACCTGTCATTCAGTATCCATCTCCCAAATCTCATCGGCATCTGGTTTATCCTCAATGACTTTGGTCTTGATCTTGTATGGATCTGGCTGGGCCTTTAGGCAGGGACTCTCCTCGTCTTTATCATTTCTCATCAGATACCCCACATATCCTATAGCACGTGCCGGCAGAAATGCATAGGGCATAAATATCTTTCCATACAGCTGCACAGCTTCCCTTAAAGGCATCTTTTTCGCTGAGGGTTTGGTAAGCGGCCCTTGAATCGTTACGGGAGAACTTCCTCCGAGCCGTCCTTTCTTCGGCTTCGGCTGGATGACAAGATCGACTGTTTCTTCCCGAAGGTTCACCGTTCCTGTCCCCTGAGACCTCACACTGGGTGTATCGATATAAATGATCTTGCTGCTGCCGATACCGTCATCAAATTCAAAATTCAATGCCAGGCAGTTCAATTTCTGATAGGTACCCGGTTTTCGGGCAATTGTTACAAAGTCAATTGCATCTGCACCCAGAAGATTGGCAATTCGATTGATCTGTCCGTGTTCGATAGCAATGCCGACAGCACCATTAAGTGCTGAAGCAAGCTCACGGGCAGATCCACCGGTGCTCTGAAGATCAATAGCCAGGTTGAGGTGTCCGCCGAGAATCATGGGAGAGTGAGTGTATGAGAACAAATCCGCAGTATCGATGTCCTCTGCCTTCAGATTCAGTTTCATTTCCGGTTTCGTACCTCTCATGTCGAGGGTCGATTCCAGCGACATGAACCCGTCAGCGTAAGTCACTCTCAAAGGCCCAATCAACATGAAGCCGTCCTTCAATACAACATTAATATCAAAGTCGTTCAGAACGAATCCACTGCCGATAACCTCTTCGGTATCAAGACTTAATGACAGATCCAGGTCCTTCAGTTCCGGAAATGGATAGGGTTCGTCGGAAAATATTCTTTTGCGAGGTCCCCTTTTGTCTTTCTTGGCTGTAGCTTTTTGCTCCCTTTCTTCGGGGTAAATGCCAAGATCTTCGAGGTAGATGCTTGGTGCCGAGATCTGTGCAACTATGCTTCGACGTTCATTCTCGCGTGACATGTCAATCGTTGTCCTGACATTCGTTTTCCCTGAGGCAGCTGTCCCTTCGATACTGAAATGATTTTTTGACCCAACCAGTGTGGCTTTTCCTTTTATTCGATGCTCTCCTGGAACTTGATGACCGTAAAACGCCTCGAGCCAGGGACGAGTCGCAACTTCAAAGACAAAAGACGATTCCATACCTTCCGCACTCAAAATGTCATTTATCCTACCATCTATCAAAAGAGTTGGCTCCAAGTCCGGACCGGTGCGGAACAGAAACTTGTCAACATTGAGATCGCCGTCACTATCATTGAGCCGCGCTTTCATGTCCAGAGGCCCCAGATCAGGGAGGTCCGCCTCCGTGATTTTTTCCATGAAGCCCATATCGGGCGTTGTCGCTGCCACGTTAAGGTGCACTCCCCGGAGGGGCATATCTTCTCCCAATCGAATGTGCCGTACTTTACCCTGAATCGATGTCCTCAGCCCCTCGGGAGAAATTGATCGGAATTCAATGTTAGATAGCGAAAGATCGCGAGGACTTCCTGATAAGAGAATCCTGCCATTGGTTTTTCCTATGTCAGCGATATCCTTTTTAAAATGTTCGGCAATAATACCACTATCCAGATTACGAAGCTGAATAGATAGATCTATCCCGTCAAGGACCACCTTGGTTCCCTGCAGCACATGTGCGATGCTCCCTGAGGATTTCAAGAGGGGGGGTTCTTGCCTACCAATTACGACTTCGATATCATCAGCCCCATAGCCATTTTTCCGTTCGACGACCCTGGAGGTCCACTTCAGCGGCCCCAAGTCGGGGATGGCAATGCCGGCATAGGGAGAAAGCAGTGAGGTCTTCTTTGCATAAAGGGAACTTATAAGTTCAACTTCGGAGACGGGATTGTCGCTCCCCACTGCGACTTTACCAATCCGCCCCCTCCACGCAAAATGTAAGGCGCCGGGATTGCCTGCCTCAACCACAATGTTCTCCAATGAGAGGACCTCAGTCGTTCCCGACAAATGGAGAGAGGCCTTCGCCGGCTTCAGGTCGGGAAGGGCTCTGGCCGCCAGAATTCTACGAAAAGAAGCGAGGCTCTTTCCATAAAAGGTAGCATCGAGATCCATTCTTATCAGCGGGGATTGCTCCTGCCGCTGCAGCACGCTGACGTTCCCGGCTATATCGGCAGTCGCTCCCGCGCCCTCGTCCAGGTGAATGGCAATGTCGTCAACTTGCAGCAGGTCTGAGGAACCCTTAATATGTGCCCGCACAGAGCCTGCGTCCCACTCCCGGATGGAATCCGTCAGTCCGGTCAACATGGGTTGCAGCTCAGTGGACTCTACCGACAGCGTGACATCAAGATCTGAAATGGGCCGGTCACGATAAACCGGAATCGATCCCACACGCCCTTTTGCATGCACCTGCAGGACTTTAGGTGTACCGATCTCAATATTGATTTCATCCAACGAAAGTGCTTTTCCCGGACCGGTCAACTTGGCTGTTGCAGTTACCGGGCCTATGTCGGGTATTCTGTCAGGAAGATATTGCCGGAACGGTTTCGTGTCCGGCGAGGCAATGTTCAGTTGCAGATCAGAGCTCTTGATCTCCGGTACTTCCATGATCTCGTCCAGAACGATGCTCCCTTTGACGCTGCCGGTCAAGCCTTTCTCGTGTGAAACAGCGAAGGCGAGATTCTCGAGTGTGTAATCACCTGCCTTTTCGCGCAGGCGGCTATCGAATCGTACCTCATGCACGTCATGAAGCGCCTCAGGCAATACCTCCCGTATCAGCTCCCTGTTGGCGCATGATCCGGAAATGGACAGGTCCGCCTCCTCTCCGGTGAGCAGGTTTGTCACTGAGCCTCCTGCTGATAGGTCAATCTGCGGTTCACCGGAGACACTGAGTTGAAAATCAGAAAGGCTGGGGGCTTCGATATCACCGGTCACGTCGGCATCGAGATCAAGATGTCCCAGTCTCGGAACATCGACGTTGAGGACCTCCAGTATATGTGACAGTTCTGCCTCGTCAGCTGCCACATGTATATTCAGGCCTTTCCCCTCCAAAGGATCATCAATGGTGCCCGATATTCTGAAAGCAAGATCAGCGATGTTCAACTGGAGATCGATGGGATAAGGTCGTACATGCCTGAGAGCATCCGAAACCGAACCGAGCTGACCATCCATGGAGAAATTCGTGTTGTTGACAGCTCCCGATCCTTTAACATAGAGCGGCCCCGTGTCCTGAACATCGTCAATGTTGAACGTGTTCAGAATAACCTGTGTCGAATAATCTGAAGCTTCATCTAGATAGGAGACACGGATATCTTGAAGAGTCACGTTCTCGAAAACGGGAATCTTGACATCTTCCAGCTTCTCCCTGAGATCTGTCTCTTCTTCCTGCTCAGGTGGCAAGCGGTCCCCGCCAACATAGGAAACCTTCGCATCACTGACGAACAGCTCCCTGATCAGAACAACTCCGGACAGCAGCGGCTTTAATGCGACCTTTGTCCTGATATGAGCAATCTGTGCCGAGAGCTGACCATCTTCACCTTCGTCAGACTCGATCAGGACATCTGAAATCGACAGGGACGGCTCCAGGGACAGATCGACGGCGACAGGGCCGTCGACACTGATCTTGAACTCAGTGAAATTTCGGGCAGCCCATGTCAGGATGTCCCGGTAGTCTTCATCGTCGAGTGTTGCCAAAAGGACAGCAACGATGACTACGATGGAAACCATCACGGCGCATACAGAGAAAAAGGTATATTTTATCCATCGTTTTGTGTTCATGAAATCATTTCATTCGTATGCATATTTTTTCGATTTGCCTTCGTTAAAAGGGGATTTCCCGTTTGCCCTTGTTTCAGAGTCCCCCTTTAGAAACGGGGGACTTGTGAGCCAATTCTCTTTTTCTCGAAGGCGAATATAGCGGTTACAAACGAAGCGCCCAGGCACAGAATCACCAAGCAGGCGGGATGTTCATCGGATACTGTGTTGTCCCCTGCCCCCAGTCGGAGCTAATTCTTTCTCGATTTCTTGCATCAACTGGCGCGGCCCCGGTGCGCCCGGTGCTAACACCGCCAGCTTTTCTGCGTATGAGAGGGCCTTTCGCCACTGACGCTCCTGCATATAGAAGACGGTTATGGCGTGGACAATGCCCGGATCCGTCGGGTCTATGGTGTAGGCCTGATGCATGGCTTGCTCTGCCTCTTGACTGCGGCCCAGGTGGCGCAATGTAAGGGCATAGTTGTATCTCACCCTTGCCCGGTCCGGCAGGAGCTCAATGGCTTTCCTTAGAGAATTGCCTGCTTCCTCCAGCCGGTTCATCTCGGCCAGGAGCAAACCAAGAGAGTAATAGGCGTCGCCATTTTCCGGCTCCAGATCTATGATCTCCCTGAACATCTGCCGGGCCTCGTCGTTACGTCCCATGCCATTGTACAGATGGGCCAGGTTAAACCGGACCGGAATGAAGTCCGGAACCAGTCGGATGGCATCCTTGTAAGCGGCTTCCGCGAGCCCGTGCTTGCCGAGGTTCTGGTACATGAGTCCCAGATTCAGGTGCGCCTCCGGACGGTCGGCTATGGCATGCTGACGGGTTTGGTACTCTTCCAAGGCCGCTTCGAATTCCTGTTTCTGCGCCTCGTCGAAAAGCCTTCCGGGTACATCGGTCAAGCCACAGGCCGCTTCACTCCGAACGGCACGAATCGGGTCTTTCAATCGCGGCGCCAGAAGAGAAAGTTTTTTGCGTTGATACTCCGCACCGAGTGATCCCGGGAGCATCAAAGAAACCCCTTTCACCGCTTCATATCTCACAAGGGGGTCTTCATCCTTGAGAGACGACGCGATGGTGTCCAGCGCCTGCTGACTGGGGGAACTCGACAAGATGTTCAGGGCTGTCGCGCGGATGATGGGGGGCTGTGCCCGATCCTTGGCGACGTTGATTAAGCCGGGGACGGCTTCAAGGTCGCCGGCCTGGCCGGCGGCAAAGAATTCGGCAAAATGTCTCTCCGCCATTCGTTTCTCTCTGGACAACGGGTACCATGCATCCACTTTCGATGCGGCCCACTGCACGGATTTATCATTGTGGCACCTGTTGCAGGCGTTTGGGATATCGAGCTTCACGGAAAGATCGGGACGGGGTATTTGAAACTTATGATCACGGCGCGGATCTACGATCATATATTTTCTTTCGGGCATGTGGCACTCCACACATTGAGTGCCGGGAGAATTGTCTTTATGAAAATGGTGCGCCGTCGAGTCGTAGTCTTGATCCTTCAGGTTGGTGTACTCTTTGGACGGAGGGGAACGATGGCAGCCCACACAAAGTGCGTTGCCATTGGTGTGCAGTCTGGCCGTGTGTGGATTATGACAGTCCGTGCAGCGCACACCCTGCAGAAATTTCCTGGATTGAATGAACGATCCGTACACATAAACCTCATCCAGAATCTGCCCATCGGGATAATAGAGCGGATCCGTTAATACCTGAGGCACGTAATAATCCATGAAAGGTTTCCCGTATTGATAATCTTTGCGCAAACCGTTTCTTCGTGAATGACATCGGGCGCACGCATCCAGTTGCACGCGGGAGTCTGTTGCCTTGAGATTCACTTCGAGCCCCAAGTCTTCAAAAGCCAGTTCTTTGTTACCCCGATGTTTTTCAGAGTTCGCCCAGGCCACATGATTGGAACCAGGGCCGTGGCAGGCCTGACACCCCACATCGATCATGGTCCAGGTCGTGTTGAACGTGTTTGTTTCAAGATCGTAGTTCTTCTGGAAATTTGTCGTATGGCACTCCCCGCACATATAGTTCCAGTTCAGGAAGCGTCTTGTCCAGTGAAACATATGACTGGGCGTGATTTTTTCATCCGGATGGAGGTGCACCCACCGCTGGCCGCCTTCTTTCTCCGGATGATCGTCCCAGCCGATATCCGGTAGTTGGATTCTTCCGTCCGGAAATTCAATCATGTACTGTTGAAGCGGATCTACACCGAAGACATAGGTTATTTCATAATCATGAAGCTCGCCATCCTGTCCGTCGGTGCGGACAAAGAACTTCCCGTCCTTCTTGTGAAACGTCGAGGTGACACCATGCTCGGTAAGAGTGGTATTGTTGAAATCCCCGATAACTGTTTCTTCCGTGGCCACATCCATGGCCAGGTCATGATGAGAGCCGATCCATTCTTTGTATTGTTTGTCGTGACATTGGATACAGAGTTTTCTT
>CAYUBU010000092.1:0-3258 GCA_964443105.1 uncultured Nitrospirota bacterium | reverse complement strand
GATCGGCAATCCCGCCGATGGGTTTTACGCGATTCAAACCATGGCCCAGAGCGGCGGCTGGGGCGAAGAAGTCACGGACGAAGAGATTGTGGCCGCCATGAAACTGCTAGCGGAAACGGAGGGGATCTTTACAGAAACCGCGGGAGGGGTTACATTGGGAGTCACCCGGAAGCTCATTGAGCAGGGGCGTATTGGACGGGATGACTCAATCGTGGTCTGCATCACGGGCAATGGTTTGAAGACCCAGGAGGCCCTCATGGGCAAGCTTGCGCAACACGCCGTGATTGCGCCGAAACTCTCCTCTTTTGAAGCCCTGTTAGCGGAAAAAGAGGCGCCGGTATAATAAATGTTGTCGAGTCCGAGAATTCACCAAGGAGGTAGCCGATGGCCATTTTCGTTAGAATTCCCACGCCCCTGAGGTCGCTGACCCAGGGTGCCGCACAGGTCTCCGTGACCGGGGAAACCGTGAAAGAGGTGATTGACCAGTTGGAGCAGGATCATGCCGGCATCAAGGAGCGGATCTGCGATGAAGAGGGGAAGCTCCGGCGATTCGTGAACCTCTATCTGAACGATGAGGATATTCGCTTCATCGACGATCTTGAGACCAAACTCAAGGATGGGGACGGCCTGTCCATCGTTCCCGCGATTGCCGGGGGGTAGCCATGAAGCGCAAAGTATACCTGACATTTCCGCCCAACCTGATCCGGGAGCCTCTGATCTATGAGGTGGGAAACCGCTTCGATGTGGTCACCAACGTGCGGAGCGCGAGCATCACCAAGGAGGTGGGGCTGGTGGGACTTGAGTTCCAGGGGGAAGCCACCGAAATCGGTCATGCCATAGACTATCTCAAGCTCAAGGGCGTCACCGTGGAGCGGGTGGAAATGAATGTGGTCGAGTAGAAGGAGGAGCCGGGGCGTTGCCGACGGGCCGACTTTCTCCATGGGAGGGGCCTCACATCGGGACCGCTCCCAACCCCGCGGCAGGGCCGGCAAATTCCGGCTTTAAGATGGAGGCGAAGCATGGCAAGAACATTGGTTCACCTGACCTTTTCAGAAGAGCTCATCCGGGAACCGCTGATTTACAGGCTGGGGAAGGAGTTTCAGATTGTCACCAGCATCTATCGGGCTGCCGTCACCGAAGCAGATGGCTGGGTGCTCCTGGAATTGCAGGGAGAAAACCAGGAAATCCGGCGGGCTATTGATTTTTTAAGAAGTATGGGCGTCAAGGTGGAAGAGCGCCTTGATGGGGATATCTGAAGAAAGGATCACCATGTTTGACTTCACTGAAGACGAAATCAAGCGGTACAGCCGGCACATTATCCTCCCGGAAGTCGGCGGAGCAGGGCAGAAGAAAATCAACGGTGCCAGTGTACTGCTTGTCGGGGCCGGCGGACTCGGGGCGCCTGTGGCCTATTATCTCGCCGCCGCCGGTGTCGGCCGGATCGGCATTATTGACAACGATACCGTGGAATTGAGCAACCTTCAGCGCCAGATCATTCACGGCATGAGCGATCTCGGCAAGAACAAGGCTGTCTCGGCCATGGAAACGATTCACAACCTGAATCCTGATATCCATGTTGTGACCTACCAGGAACGGGTGACCTCGAAGAATGTGTTCGCCTTCCTGGAGGACTATGACATTGTCGTCGATGGCAGCGACAACTTCCCCACCCGTTATCTGGTCAATGATGCCTGTGTGATGAAGGGAAAACCGTTGTCCCACGGCGCGGTCTTCCGATTCCACGGTCAGGTCATGACGATCCTGCCCGGTCAGGGACCCTGTTACCGTTGTCTCTTTCGGGAGCCCCCGCCGCCAGGGATGACGGCGACCTGCGAGGAAGCCGGGGTTCTCGGTGTCCTTCCTGGAACGATCGGGCTCCTCCAGGCGACGGAAGTGCTCAAACTCATTCTGGGCCGGGGGGAAACGCTTTCAGGTCGTCTGATCAACTACGAGGCTCTGGAGATGGAGTTCAGGACCATCAAGGTGCGGAGAGACCCGGAATGTCCCGTCTGCGGTGAGGAACCGACGGTGACGGCGCTCATCGACTACGAAGAGTTCTGCCGGGTCAACTTCTAACGCGACGACCGATACCGGGCGTCATGGATTAGTTCGTATACAGACCTGCAGAACAGGACAGATGCATGAAAGACGGGTCTCATCGTTTCACTGACTGAGGATAGAGAGTGGGAGATGGGATTCCGGTTTTTGGAGATTGGGGTAGAAGGGTTTGTTGAAGAGCGTCTGGTTGATTCCCTATAGCCGAGGACTTGGGTGATGGACGGAAAGAAATCAAAAATCTGCTTCGTGGTGCACAGCAGTCCCGGGAGCGAAGACAGCCAAACCCTCCACAAGATAACCGAATCGGCCCTGGCATCGGGGCACGGGGTGCAAATCTTCTTAATGAATGATGGCGTTTATCATCTCCTGCGGGAACCCTTCGCCGACTTGATCGCCCAGGGAGCGGAAGTGACCGTTTGTGCGCATAACGCCGTCGAGCGGGGTGTTAAGGAGAAACCGGGGGTTCTGTTCGGGAGTCAGTACGACCTTTCGGTTATGGCAGCAGGGTCGGACGTTTTTCTCTCTCTCCACTGAAGGATCTCGTGATGAAAGAAGTGACCACCCTCATCAGACAGTCGCCATTCAACTCCGCCTTGCCGGCGGAAGTTCTGCGTATGACAATGGGACTGATCCTGTCGGAGAACAAGGTGCAGGTGGTCCTGACGGAAGACGGCGTTCAGCTGCTTCGTGCCGTGCTGCCCGAACGCATCGGTGGGCAGGACGTGAAACGCCATCTTGAGACCCTGGGCGAACTGGGCTGCGATATTATCGCCGAGGTGGAATCCCTCGACGCCAGAGGTATCGGTGATCCGGCGATTGAGGTCATGCGAAAGAGCCGGAGCGAGATAGCCGAGCTTCTCGCCGCAAGCGATACGGTGCTCGGGGTTTGATACGGCAGTCACAGGATTGGGAATGAGCATACTGCATATCATCAAGAGGCCCAATGATCGGCTCGCTTTTGATATGGCTCTGAAACAGAAGGAGCAGCAGGGTCGAGAGGTCGTGGTGCTCCTGATCCATGATGCCGTCTATACGCCGCCCAAGGGGGAAATGGAACTCTGCGCCTGTCGGGATGACGTTGAGGCCAGGGGCATTGAGAGCCCCGCGAGACTTGTGGGCTACGATGAGATTGTGGCGCTCCTGCTCAAATCTAAATCGGTGGTTTGCTGGTAGAGTGAGGTTGGCAACATAGAAGGAGGT
>CAYUBU010000091.1:0-2826 GCA_964443105.1 uncultured Nitrospirota bacterium | reverse complement strand
TGCCGAAGGAGGTGAGGAACCCGGTTACCGCACTGGCCATGCACAGCCGGGCATTTGCTTCCAGGTTATTGGTACCAAGAGCGCCCTTGAATAGCTTTGAGGCGGCATAGCCATCGGGAATCGTCCACTGCCCCGACCCGTACATCGCGACCGCGTCCTTGCCATGCTCGTCAATCGTCTCCTTCATCTTTTCGGCTACCAGGTCGAGGGCTTCCTGAATGGGTACTTCCACTAGTTTCCCATCTTTGCGGACCATCGCTTTTTTCAGTCGGTCCTTGGCGTACAGGGCCTGCACCGAATGATAGCCCTTTACGCAGCACAGCCCCTTGTTGACCGCGGAATCGGGGTCGCCCTTGACCGCCACCGCGCGCCCGGCCGACACCCCCACGAGGAGTCCGCAACCTACTCCGCAAAAGCGGCAGGGGGTTTTCTTCCATTGTACACTGGAGGAATCTTCGCCGTTCTCCTGCCAGGCGGCGAATGTAACCCCCGGCACCAGGGAGGCGGCGGCCGCCGCGGCCGATGCAAAGGCGGTTTGTTTCAGAAAGTTTCGACGGGTAATGGTCATCTCATTCATGTTCGGGCTCCACTTCCGGGGACGCATGGATCTCACCAAACGCCAATGCCAAGCATTCAATATCACCTTGATGTTTCAACTTCTCTTGTAGAACGTTCTCTTCCCGGGGAGTGCTTGTTTCCGTCACCAGGATAAGGAGTTCATGGTTTTTGGCCGGCGTAACTTCACACCCCTTGATGGATTTTAGGGTTTCCACCAGGTGACGCTTGCGCCCCGGTACGGGATGTACCACGTAACTGCAGATCGGCATCCTCTTCTCCTGTCACTGTTCAAATGACGGTGATTTGCTCCTATTCACCCTCTCTGGCGGCGGAGGTCAAAAACCCCACCGCTTCAGGTTCATGAGTATCATCACCACTCCGGATCAAAATTGTCTATAAGGAATTCCCTGAAAGTGGGGAATAACCAATGACTCCCCGGAAAAAATGCTTACATAAGCATCACGGACTCGACCTCCCTGCAACACCGTCCATCAAACCTATCCATCCGTTTCGTTCGTGAAAAGATTAGTAAGAAACCCTAGAATTTGTCCCTATGTGCCAGGATTCATGCAAGGATATCAAAGCTCGCATGCATGCTACTCTTTCAAAAGAGCAAGCGGGTTTCTCTGCCAAGACTGGCTGGGGGTTTTTTGATTCCATTGTTTTTTCTGACCGCCCTGAACTTTTGCCTATTCTTCAAGAGAATGGTTTTGATCTTAGGACTTCCGTTAGAAACGACCTTACCCCCCTGTGCTATGCAGCAGAACAAAAGAAGGTTCAATGTGTGAAGAAACTCCTTGCGCTTGGCGCAGATCCTCTATTCGGACATGTACCCGCCACTGGATTCGCCATTAGCTCAGGAAATGAAGAGATCGCAATTTTGCTGCTCGATGCCGCGACTCCCAAAGACTACAAACAGGAGTCGGACTTTGTCTATGCAGCAGTTTACCACTCTCGACCCAAAGTTCTTCGATATTTTCTTGATTATGGTTTCGATCCAAATTACGAGATTTCCGGGGCGGACACACCTCTCATCGTCGCGTGTGTCAGAAGCTCCCGTGAAATCATCGATCTGCTACTTCATGCAGGAGCTGATATGAATGCGATCGGCCACCAAGGTCTCACTCCACTCATGCAGGCAATTAAGTTCGGCAATACCGAGTTGGCTCATTTTCTTTTAGATAAAGGCGCTGACTCCAGCGTTTCCTCGGGAAACGGAAATAGTGCCCTCAGTATGTTCTCTTCCGGCCTCTCAAAGGATGACCCATCTCTGGTCAGAAGGCTCTGTCAAAATGCCCCAAATTCTTCTTCTCCGCGCTCAACCACTCCTTTGATGTCCGCTGCTTCAGGGAAAAAGCCTTCCATTCTTATGGAAGCAAACACTGAGCGGGGATACACACCTATTCAATTTGCCAAGACCCAGGAGATGTATCATTTCTTGCGGAAGAGAGGGGCAAGGGGTGCTCCTCGAATGGCCTGAAATATTAGATATTTGAACCTGCGAGTATCCAGAAGCCCTCACCTCTCCACAGCTAGTTCTCGAATAAATGCATCGGCTTCGGCAATCGATGCCTCCATGTCCTTGATCAGAATGGCGATCTGCTTCTCCACATCCCTGGCTTCGGTCTGGATGCTGGTGATGGCACGGCTGTTCAAGTTGTGCTTCAGGAATAACACCTGATCCCTGAATACTGCCAACACGGGATCCATTTTTTCCGCGGCAGCCCGCATGGTTATCATCAATTCTTCGTATTTCCTCTTCGTTTCATTCAGTTGACGCTGGCTTTCCTTTCGCAGTTGTGGGCTTGTGTACTGCCTCAGCTCGCCCGTCCACTCCTTGAAAAGGGTCTTGGCAACGGAGTCGATCTTGTCGATCCTCTCGTGGACCTCCGCCGCAGCCGTCTCGCTCTTCTCATACGACCGGTTCAGCTTGTTGTACTTCTTTTCAAGGTCACCACCGTCGAAGTCAATGACCTCGGAGAACTGCTCAAGCGCCGTCTTAAACTGCTCCTTGGCATCGTCCTGCGAATCTCGCGCGCCTTTCACGCGATCCACCAGAATGTCCCGCTTGTGGATCCCGATCTTTTCCATCGCGCCATAGTAGGCCGTCTGGCAAGAGGAGAGGATCAGTGCCGAAACGACAATCATTACGCAGGAGGAGGTCTTTTTCATTATGGACATGGTTCCCATCCTTTCTGTTTAGTGCGCTGAGCAAGGCGAGCGCGTGTCATTTTCCCACGCAAGCCCCTTGCTCGACAAAATCCTTTT
>CAYUBU010000090.1:0-4623 GCA_964443105.1 uncultured Nitrospirota bacterium | reverse complement strand
CACCATGCATACTTTGACTTCTGCGTTGTTGAGGATATAGGCAACCTTGGCCGCTGTGCATGTCTGGTAAATGGGCACGCTGATGGCCGCCGCCGAGAGGATGGCCAGATCAGACACCGCCCATTCGGGACGGTTTTCGGCGAGAATGGCCACCCGATCTCCCGGCGCCACACCGACCTCCGAAAGACCGAGGGAAATGTAGCGCACCGATCGCCCGAAGACGCTCCAGGAGATCTCTTCGTATTTACCCTCCCGCTTGAACATGAGGGCCCTTCTGTCACCGTAACGTATTACACGTTCCTGGAAACGGCGGTGGAGCGTATCCTTTTTGTTCTTATCCATCGTCCTATTTCCCCAATGTTTTTTTCAGTTCCTCGGTCAAGAGAGGCACAATGGTAAAGAGATCGCCCACAATCCCGTAATCGGCTTTCTGGAAAATGGGTGCTTCGGGATCGCTGTTGATGGCCACGATGGTTCTGGACGTCCCCATGCCCGCCAGATGCTGAATGGAACCCGAAATACCGCAGGCGATGTAGAGTTTGGGATTCACCACCTTTCCCGTCTGGCCCACCTGATCGCTGTGGGGCCGCCAGCCCGAGTCGACGGCGACTCGTGAGGCCCCTACTGCACCGCCCAGGACCTGGGCCAGCGCCTCCAGCATCTTAAAGTTTTCCGCACTTTTCACACCCCGGCCGCCGGAGACGATGACCTCCGCTTCCGTCAGATCGATTGTCTCTCCCGCCTCGGCGATGCTCTCGACAAACCGGCTCCGGACCGGCCCGATCTCCACCTTGATCTTCTCAACGGCACCGCTCTTAGGCGGGTCGATTTCATCAGCTGCAAATACGTTGGGCCGGATGGTGGCAAAATGGGGCCCACTGCCCGCCGCCTGGACCCGGGCCAGCGCCTTCCCGCCATAGACCGGGCGAAGGGCTGTCAGGTGTCCGTCCTGGAGCCCGAGTTCCAGACAGTCGGAGAGGAGTCCCGTGGCGAGCCGGGCGGCAAGCCGGGGCGCGAGATCCCGGGCAAGGATGGAATGGCCCATGAGAATGACGGCGGGATTCTTCTGCTGGACAACCGCCGCAAGGGCCGCTGTATACCCTTCGCTGGAATACTGCTCCAGGCCCGGTTCGTCGAGAAGGAGAACACGATCGGCGCCGTACTTGCCGAAGGCTCCCGCAAGGTCTTCAATCCCTGAGCCCAGGATGACGACAGACAGCTCCTCTCCCGACTGATCGCAGAGCTTCCGCGCCGCCGAAGTCGCCTCCAGGCTTACTTTTTTCACCGTGCCGCCTTTTGTCTCGGCAATGACCATCACACCGCTCATCTTTTTCTCCTTCCAGGGGGCCGACGGATGATCGGATCAGCCCGCTTGCGCAATTGGGATTCGTGACATCACTTGAAGAGCCACCAGTTCAGAATCTTCTCGTTGTGGGTCAGCTCGCCGTAGGTTCCGATGGCAAGAAGCAGCACATAGGCGACCAGTGCTCCCAGCAGAATATAGGCCCCGTAACGTTTCCAGAATAAATTGCCCTTCTCCTCTTCCGGCTCGAGCTTGTCCACAGATGTCTTATTCTCCGCCATGTTCAGCAAGCAACCTTATGTCTTGTCCCGCTCTCCATATTAAAATCCATGATCCGGGAATTCGCTGCGCCGCGGCAACCCTGCCGTCCCCCGGTGCCGATACAATACTAAAGGGCCTTGGCCTCTTCTTTCAACAGCCGAACCAGTTCCTTGACCGCATCCGCCGGTTCACCGGGGATGACCTTGCCGGCAGTCCGTTTCGGCGGTAAAGAAAGGGAAAGGAGCTGCACCCGACCTGCCAGATCTTCCTGAGAAAGACCGAGGGCTGCCGCATCCATCACCTTGATCTCTTTTTTCTTGGCTTTCATGATTCCCGGCAGAGAGGCGTACCGGGGCTCATTCAGACCTTTTTGCGCGGTCACCACCGCGGGAAGCGGAAGCTCCAGCACCTCCCGGCATCCCTCCCCTTCCCGTTCCACGGTAATGGTCTTGCCATCATCCGAAACCGTGAGCTTCGTCACCACCGTCGCCTGAGGCAGATTGAGAAATTCCGCGAGCCCGGGGCCGACAAAGGAGGAATTGTCGTCCACCGTCTCCTTCCCGCATAAGACAAGATCGGCCTCCATCCGGGAAACCGCCTGGGCCAATGCCTTGGCCTGCACAAAGGGATCGGCCTTTTCGAGAGCGGCATCCTTGATGTGGATCGCCCGGTCGGCGCCCATGGCCAGACAGGTTCGAATCGCTTCGGTGGCGCCGTCAGGGCCGACACAAACCACCACGACCTCGCCGCCGGCCTTTTCCTTGATCCGGAGTGCCTCCTCCACGGCATATTCATCATAGGGATTGACCACGAGGCTGATATCCGAGGTCTCGATCCCTTTACCGTCTGACCTGACCTTGATACGTGCCGCCGTGTCGGGCACCTGCTTGATGCAAACTACAATGTTCATCGTCGCTCCTTACACATGGATGATCGACCTGCAAACTCTCAAATTTTCGTTCCCCAGTCTGCCCGCCAAAGAGAATCTTGATCCCATGGAATCAGTAACTCCCTTTCTTCAACAGGTCTCTGGCAATGACAAGCCGTTGGATCTCGTTGGTCCCCTCAAAGATTCGATTGATACGGGCATCCCGATAGAACCGTTCGATAGGCATGTGATTCATGTACCCCATACCGCCGTGGACCTGCATGGCCTTATCGACAATCCAGTCGAGCCCTTCCGTACAGAGGGCCTTGACGATGGCCGACTCCCGGGAAAACCGTTCCTTCCGGTCCGCCATGGCCGCCGTACGGTAGACCATGCTCTCCATGGCGTAAATCCTGGCTGCCATGTCTGCCAGGTAAAACTGAATGATCTGCTGTTCGGCGATCGCCTTGCCGAACTGCTGCCGCTCCTGGGCATATTTGATAGAGAGCCCCAGCATCTCCTTTGAGGCGCCCAGTGCGGAAGCTCCCAGACCGAGGCGGCCGTAGTTGAGGGTTTTCAGGGCGTTCTTGAACCCCTCCCCCACGTTGCCGATGACGTGGGAACGGGGAACCCGCATATTCTCGAATATCAGCTCCGCCGTATTGGAGCCCCGGATCCCCAGTTTCTCTTCGATGGTCCCCACAGCAAAACCGGGGGTATCGGTGGGAACGATAAAAGCGGTGATCCCCCCGTGGGATCCTTTGCGGGTATCGGTGGCCGCATAGAGGATGACGATATCGGCAATCCCGCCGTTGGTGATCCAGATCTTGCTGCCGTTGATCACGAAGTGGTCGCCGTCTTTGACGGCGGTGGTCGCGAGACTCCCGGCGTCAGACCCGGCACCGGGCTCGGTCAAGGCAAAAGCACCGAGCTTCTTCCCCGTCGCCATGGGAATGAGGAACTCCTCCTTCTGGGCTTCCGAGCCGTCCAACAGGATCGGCATGCACCCGATGCTCTGGTGCGCCGCGACGGTTATGGCAAAGCTGGCGCATCCATGGGCCAGCTCCTCCATCATGATGCAGTAACCGACCTCGCCGAAACCGCTCCCACCATAGGCTTCGGGAATGGCAATCCCCATGAGTCCGTTATCCGCCCCCTTCCGGATCAGTTCCGGCGGGATCTGTTTCTTCCTGTCAATTTCAGCGGCCAAAGGACGGATCTCACGGTCGGTGAATTTCGTCACCATGTCCCGGATCATCCGCTGCTCTTCGGTGAAATCAAAATTCATGGCTCATCCCATTTTTCCGGCGCTGTCGGAGATTTATCACACTCCCCGCCCGATCGTAGAGAAGAAAAAGCATTCACGGCGCACCGAAATGATCCAAACATCGAGCCCTAGATTGGGTAAGCTTCCCGCTCCAAGGTGGCTTTGGCAATAGCCGTGAGAATCTTGTCATCGTTCCGGTCGATCATCCGGCTGTTTCTCCGGATTCGGCGCCAGGCAAAGTTACAGAAGGTCTTGCAGATATCCACCTCGGTCTGGGCCTTTTCGAGACCCTTTGCCTCTATGGCGCTGGTCACCCGGGAGATGACGCAGGTCATGACGTAGAGGTCGATGGCCATATCGGCGAGCCGTTCCAGCATGAACTCCCGGTCCACCACCTCTTTCCGGTAGCGCCGGACTACTTTTTCCACCCCGTCGGCCAGGTGGCGGGTGTACTCCTCAACCCGGCTGAATTCGTCTTCCAGCAGGGAGTCAGCCAGGGTGATCTCCTCGCCGGCAAAGGAGGAAATCTTCTTCACAGCGTAGTCAGCCAGCTGGCCGATATTGTGGAGGGGGTGCTTGATCGCCCGAGCCACTTCCTTGAGCCGTTCCCCGGGCCCCTGGAGACCGGATAAAGCGATAAAGAGGCGGAGGATTTCGTTGGTCCCTTCAAAGATGGTGTTGATCCGGGCATCCCGCAGGAAGCGCCCGTGGGGGAACTCCTCCATGTAGCCGTTGCCCCCCATGATCTGGAGGGCGTCGTTGATCAGCGTCCAGAGCCGCTCCGTGGTAAAGACTTTGGATATGGCCGATTCCAGGGAGTAGTCGATATCGCCCCGGTCCACCAGTCCCGCGGTCATATAGGTGACGCTCTCCATGGCGTAGGTGTCAACCACCATGCGGGCGATCTTTTTCTGAATCATTTCA